>CAYUWO010000032.1:0-15145 GCA_964448535.1 uncultured Gammaproteobacteria bacterium
CAGATGCTGTTAAACATTGCGGAGGTGTATCAAAACTCCCAAGCGCACAACAATTGGCTGATATTGCAAGTGAGATATATGGTACGACGATTGGGGCAGAGGAAGATTTTAAAGCGTCTAGTGAAGAATATTATTACAACACATCAAAAGCGGGAGCCATGGGGTTACCGACTTCGTATGGCACTGACAGATGGGACGGGGCAGAAACTGGCAAATGGTACTTTGATCTTTTCTCTTCTGAGGAATTTTCGGGTTGGTTTGCTGCGGGGCGACCTTTCTTTGAGACACAAACGTACTACCGTGGTCAAGAAACCGTTGCTCAGCACGCCCGTGAGGTTTCTGACAGATCCGCCGTTTGTCTGGGTGATTGATTTACTGTTTAAATTCAAACTGCTTATAATTAGTGAACATATCGGCTGTAGCCCTAGCTTTGAATAAGGAAATGCAAGCAGGGTGTGATTATGCAATGTGTGGAATGTAAAAATATCGGGGCGATTTTGTTTTTGCCCCGATATTTGATATAAAAAGTAAAAATTATCTCTTTGAGAATTGGAATCTTTTTCTTGCTCTTTTTCTGCCGTATTTTTTACGCTCTTTAATTCTTGAATCTCTTGTTAAAAGCCCCTCTTGCTTTAGGACAGGTTTATATTCTTCGTTCATTGCAAGAAGCGCTCTTGAAATTGCGTGTTTAATTGCGTCTGCCTGTGCGCTGACGCCGCCGCCTGTTGCTTTAACCCTTATATCTAATTTATCTTGATTATCGGTTAAAACAAGGGGCTTATAAATTAACATTTCAAGAGAAGGACGGTTTCCGAAATACCCTTTTAGGGTTTTGCCGTTAACAAAAATTCTGCCTTTGCCCGAAACAACCTTGGCAACAGCAATTGAGCATTTTCTTCTTCCTGTTTTTACAATTTCATTTTTGTTATCAACTGCCATTATTTATTTTCTCCTTTAAATTCGTATTTAATAGGCTTTTGAGCTTCATGCCCATGGTTTTCGCCCGCATATATTTTTAACTTTGTAAACTGCTGAGCGCCTAAAGTATTATGAGGAAGCATACCCTTAACGGCTTTTTCTAAGGGAAGTTTCGGGTCTTTTTCCATTAATTCTTTAAAGGAAGCGCTTCTTAAACCTCCGGGATATCCCGTATGGTGATAATAGATTTTGTCTGTTTCTTTTGTGCCTGTCACTTTGATTTTGTCTGCGTTAATAACAATTACAAAATCACCGGTGTCAACATTCGGCGTGTATTGCGGTTTATGTTTTCCGCGAAGCAGATTGGCAACAACAACGGCAACCCTGCCTAAATGCTGGTCGGCAGCGTCGATTAAGTGCCATTTTCTTTCTACTTCAAGCGGTTTTGCGCTGTAAGTTTTCATTATTTTTTACCTTTCATAAATAAGTTGTTTACATACTCAATCGGGTCATCATAACCCGTTTTAATCAGTGTAAGCCCGATTCCGTCAATGTTTGCTCCGGCGTTTTTCCTTGTCTTTGATTCGAGGACATCTCTAATAAAAGAAGGCTCAAATCCCTTTGATTCCATTAAAATAATCGTTCCTACAATTGCCCTTACCATATTATAAAGAAATCTGTTCCCTACAATATCAATAAGAACATATTCCGTGTTATCCGATTTTTGTTTCTTAGCTTTTGCATAATAAATTATGCAAATTTTAGAAGGGTTATCAGACACGGATTTAAAAGCGCTAAAATCGTGTTTGCCCTTTATGTATTCAAGAGCTTTATTTATTCTTTCGATGTCAAGTTTTTGCCTTGTGTGGAAAGAATTAAGACAAAACACATTTTTTTCTGCGGAATTGTCAATTTTATACCGGTAATGCCTATAGGTTGCAGATTTTTGGGCATGAAAAGAAATAGCAACATTTTCAATTTCAAAAACCCTTATGTACTTGCCTGTAAGCGCATTTAAAGAGGTCAGGAACTTATTTGGATTGTCAATTTCGCCGTATATGTCAAAATGTGCCGTTTGACACAGTGCGCTCACATTCCTGTCTGTTCTTCCCGACATAATAATTTTAGCGTTTTTATTTTTTGTCAAAGTGCAAATTGCTTTTTCAAGCTCTCCCTGAACGGTTATTCCGTTTTTTTGAATTTGCGAGCCAAAAAACTTTGACCCTAAATATTCAAAGGAGATTTTATAGCGTTTCAATTTTTATACCAATTGAATTAACGCCATTTCGGCAGCGTCGCCGCGCCTTGGAACAAGCCTTTGGATTCTTGTGTATCCGCCGTTTCTTGAAGCGTATTTTTTACCGATAACAACAAAAAGTTGTCTTAAAACGGACTGTTTCGGGAGCTTTTCGCCTTCTGCCAAAACATCTTTAATTTCGCCCGTTTCGGTGTTTATATATTTTTCCGTTTCTTTGTCAAAAACATATTTAAGAGCCTGCCTTCTTGAAGCTAAATCGCTTTTTTTTGCGTAAGAAATGATATTTTCCGCATAAGGTTTAAGGGCTTTTGCTCTTGCCATTGTGGTTTTTATTTCGCCGTTTAAGAAAAGTTCCGTTGCAAGAGAGCGCATTAACGCTTTTCTTTGGTCGGCAGCTTTTGATAAATGGTGTTTTTTACATTGGTGTCTCATTTTTATATACCTTTATTTTTCACTAAATTAATTCTAAATCATCAACGCCTTCGGGATTGGGTTGAAGGTCAAGCCCCAATTCATGAAGCTTCTCAATAACTTCATCAGATGACTTTTTGCCGAAATTCTTGATGTTTAATAAATCATGTTCTGATTTTTTCAACAATTCCGCCATCGAATTTATGCTTGCGCGTTTTAAACAGTTGTAAGCTCTGACGGAGAGTTCAAGATCTTCAATTGTATAATTTGAAGTTTGTTCTTCAACTTCTGTTTCCTGAACTTCTTCCGTGATTATTTGAGAAGTAACAGGCTGTCCGGTAATGGCAGCAATTTGTTTGAAATGGTCAATTAAAAGGCTTGCTGCTTTAGCAAGAGCAACGTTAACGTCAATTGAGCCGTTTGACCAAATCTCAAGAGTTAATTTGTCATAGTCAAGAACTTCTCCGACACGGGCAGGTTCAACTATATAGCTTACACGTTTAATAGGCATAAACGCTGCGTCAATCGGAAGCATATCAATCGGCATGCCGTTTTTTTGATCTTTAAGAGGGTCAACATTAACATAGCCTTTGCCCGTGCTGACAACGATATCCGCATGGAAAGAACCGCCTTCGGCAATTGTACAGATTAAGCAATCCGGATTGACAATTTTAACTCCCGAAGGAAGTTGAATATCTCCGGCAAGAACGGGACCGGGGGCTGAGGCGTCTATTCTTAAATGTTGAACTTCATCCGTGTCGCATTTCAAAACGAGGGATTTTAAATTTAACATAATATCAATAACATCTTCGACAACCCCGGGGATTGAAGTGTATTCATGGGTAATTCCCTCAATACGAACCGCCGTAACTGCCGCGCCTTCAAGACTCGACAACAAAACACGTCTTAATGAATTGCCGATTGTGGCTCCGTAGCCTCTTTCCAAAGGTTCAATAAAAAATTTGCCGTATTGAGAGCCGTCTGAACTTGTAGTTGTATTTACATTTTTAATTTTAAGTTCCATTAATCTTATCTCCTAGTTATTATTTAGAGTAGTATTCAATAACAAGCTGTTCTTTGAATTCAGGGTCCATTTCTTCTCTGTTGGGGACTCTGTCGAATGTGATTTGCAAATTGTCATAATCAACCGTTAACCAAGCATAATTTAAAGCCATGTCAATTGATTCTTTAACCGATTTAACAAAATTTTTGCTCGATTCTTTAACGGTAACGACATCACCCGCTTTTAAAATATAAGAGGGAACATCAACTTTTTTGCCGTTAACAAGAATATGGGCATGGTTAACAACTTGTCTTGCCTGTTTTCTTGTAATGGCAAATCCTGCTCTGAATAAAACATTGTCAAGACGGCTTTCAAGCATTTGAAGCATAATCGTACCTGTTACGCCTGTTTTTCTTGAAGCATTTTCGTAATATTTAGCAAACTGTTTTTCCGAAACAAGATATGTTAAACGAATTTTTTGTTTTTCTTTTAACTGGAGTGCGTAATCAGAAGGTTTTTTTCTGACCGCACCGTGCTGCCCCGAAGCGTTAGGGCGCATTGACGACGTTAATTTACGGTTGGACAAGTCCTTAACGCCGAAATTTCTGAATAATTTATTTGTAGGTCCGGTATATCTGGCCATTTTATTCTCCTTCTTGTTATACTCTGCGTTTTTTAGGAGGACGGCATCCGTTGTGCGGAATGGGCGTAACATCCTTGATAAGTGTAATCTCTAGACCGGCAGCCTGAATCGCTCTGATTGCTGTTTCACGCCCTGAACCGGGTCCTTTAATGAATACTTCAACTTTTTTCATTCCTTGATCTACAGATTTTTTTGCAACCAGTTCTGCGGCGGATTGAGCCGCAAACGGTGTGCCCTTTCTGGCGCCTTTAAAGCCGCATGCGCCTGCGCTTGCCCATGCTACGGCGTTACCTTGCGTGTCGGTTGAAGTAACAATGGTGTTGTTAAATGTGCTTTGAATGTGTACAACACCCTGCAAGATATTCTTTCTTTCTTTCTTTTTGGTTTTTATCGGTTTAGCCATTTTATATTATCCTTATTTAGAATTTCTTAACTAACTATTTCTTTTTACCTGCTATAGGTCCTGTTTTCTTGCCGCGTCTTGTTCTGGCGTTTGTTTTTGTTCTCTGTCCGCGGACAGGAAGTTTCTTTTTGTGGCGATATCCTCTGTAAGAGCCGATTTCCTGTAATCTTTTAATGTTTAACGATTCATTTCTTTTTAGGTCGCCTTCAATTGTGTAGTGAGCGATTTCATTTCTTAATTTTTTTATATCGTCATCCGTTAAATCATCAGTTCTTAAATCTTCACTGATGCTGCATGCTGCCAATATTTTTTTTGAGGATGTAGGCCCTATTCCGTAAATGTAGGTTAGCGCAACAACCATTCTTTTGTTTCTGGGGAGGTCAACCCCGACAAGTCTTGCCATATTGTTCTATTCTCCTATTAATTTCAACTTTAATTTAACCCTGTCTTTGTTTATGTTTAGGGTATTTCTTGCAAACGACCGTAACGCGGCCCCTTCTTTTGATAACTTTGCAATCTTTGCAGATTGGTTTTACTGATGCTCTGACTTTCATTTTATTTATCCTTATTTATTTAAGTCTGTATGTAATTCTTCCTCTGGTAAGGTCGTATGGAGTCATTTCAACTTTAACCTTATCTCCGGGAAGGATTCTTATAAAATTTTTTCTGATTTTCCCTGAAATATGAGCAAGGATTTCATGTCCGTTTTCAAGCTCCACCCGAAACATTGCGTTCGGCATAGCCTCTAAAATCGTGCCTTCAAATTCTATTACATCTTTTGCCATAATATCCTTTTTCTTGAGTAATCTAAGCCGTAAACGGCGGACTTTATATCAGTAGTAATAATCATACATGGTCAAATCTTAAAATCAAGCAAAATATATGAATTTTCCTATTTTTTTATCAATTTTATAATATTATTTTTTTAAATATATAAAATTTTAAAATGGATAATTGAATTTAAACTTATGCTATAAAGGGATTTAACGATAATTTATTAAGAATTGTAAAATTTTTAATATGTCTTATATTTAATAAATTAAATATTAAATTTTCGGTTCCATATAAATGTCCCCTTATGATATAATCAAAAAAGCAAAAGGATTAATAATGAATAATTTAAGTGAACTTTTAAGGGCATACAGCCTTCCTATGTCGATTACGCCGTTTTTAATTGCGTTTGCTTGCGCAGTTAAAACCCCCGTGTTCAGTTTTGACAATTTTTTAGTAAACTCCATTCTTGTTTTAATAGGGGTTTCAACGGCTCACCTTGCCGCCAACCTTTTTGACGACTATATAGACGTTAAACTCGCCCTGAAAAAGGGCTTTAACCTTCATGCAATTAACTTTAAGAACGCCGGAAAAGCGAAGCTTATTTTAAATGAAACCTATTCAATAAAATCTGTTGAGATAATTCTTGTTATTTTGAGTTTAATCGCCGCCCTGATTGGTGTGTATTTTGTTTTTCTCAGAGGTCCCATCATTGCGTTTTATATGTTTTTAACTTTTATTCTGTGTATTTTTTATCCGATTTCATCTAAATACGGTCTTTCTGAACTTATCACGGGGGTTATTTTCGGACCGGTTATGATAAATGCGGTTTATTTCGCTCTTTGCGGAAGATATGATATGCAGGTTTTCTATTTTTCCGCAGCTTCAGGGTTAGCAACCATTGTGCTTTTAATTTGCCACAGTCTTATGGACTATGAGCTTGACGTTGAAAACGGCAAAAAGACTATTCCTGTTTTGCTTGAAAATAAAAATCTTGCAATTAACGTTATATCAATGCTTATTTTGCTTTCTTACGGCTTTTTAACCGCAACAGGCTGTTATTTTGATTATGGGCTTCTTACTTTTCTGCCCGTTATTTTGACTTTGCCCATTGCGATTAAATTGATTTTGTCATTATACGATTATATAAATATTAAAAATGTTGAATTTACTCCTAAATTTTATTTTGGGGTAATGGAAAATTGGGATAAAATCAAACAGAACAACATGGCATATTTTATGTTCAGATTTTATCTTGCAAGGAATTTTGCAATAATATTTAATCTTGCGATTGCTTTTATATGCTATATGGGGTTTATCCCTCAGATACAACTTTTTTATAACTTATTGAGGTAAAAATGTCTGAATTTAAATTAAAATCAAATTCTTTTGAAAACGGCGCCGTTCTTCCTTTTGAACAGGTTTTAAATACTCACGGATGTACGGGCGGGAATATTTCGCCCGATTTAGAGTGGGAAGGGGCGCCCGATAACACTAAAGAGTTTGCCCTAATTGTCCATGACCCTGATGCCCCCGTTCAAAACGGATGGTATCATTGGATTGTTTTAAATATACCTCCCGAAGTTACATTTTTAAAAAAAGGGGCTAAAATCTTACCCCCTATGACCGAAGGAAAAACAAGTTTTGAATTTACGGGCTACGGCGGCGCATGTCCGCCAAGAGGGCATGGTATACACCGCTATAATTTTGTTATATATGCCCTGAATGAAACAATTGACTCTTCAATAAAGAATTTGCCCCCTGTGGAAATTGAAAAGGCTGTTCAAAAGGTTTCTCTTAAAAGTGCCAAAATTACCGCAACTTATCAGAGGTAAAAATGAATTATGCAATTATTTTGGCGTCAGGGAGCGGCAAAAGGGCGGAGCTTGACGTTCCCAAACAGTTTGTTAAAATTAACGGCAAAACCATTCTTGAATATTCAATCGAAAAATTCCAAAACAACAAAAGCACAGACAGAATAATCCTTGTTGTAAAAAAAGAATATCTTGATTTTTGTACAAGCCTTAATTATGATAAAATTTGTAAAGTAATTGCGGGGGGCAAAACCCGTCAGGAAAGCTCATTTATAGGGGCGAGCCTTATTGAGGAAGATTCTTCAAAAGTCTTAATCCATGACGGTGCAAGACCCTTTGTTACGGACAAAATCATAAACGGCTGCTACAGTGCTCTGGATAATTATTCTGCGGTTAGTATCGGGGTGGAAACAACGGACACAATTATCAGCGTTCAGGACAATATAATTGTTGATATCCCTAAAAGAAGCTCTCTTCTAAGATGTCAAACCCCTCAGGGTTTTAGGGCGGGGCTTATAAAAAATGCGCACAAAATGGCAAAAGAACGGGGGATTAAGGCAACAGACGACGCAGGACTTATTGTTTTGCTCAATTTGGATAAGGTTTTTGTGATTGAGGGAGATATAAATAATATAAAAATTACTTACCCAAAAGACATTGAAAAAGCAAAAGAAATCTTGCTTTAGCTGTTTTGCAGATTTTACGAAACCAAAAAGTGTTCCATTCAAGGCTCAACGCCATTGCTCTTCACATTGGCATTCGCTATCGTAGTGCTTCGGGTCAACCCTCATCGGGTCGCCCCTCTCGCACCGGCTCCCGCAGTCAGAAATTTCGCATAAAAAAAACCGGTCATGCCGGTTAAATTTACCACATATTAGAGAGAGGAATTAGAGAGAGAGAAATTTTTTATAATCTGCTTGATTATTTTTCTGTTTACATTTTTTTTATTCCACGTGTTGAATAGTATCTAACGTATTTTGAATTTTTTTTAACATTTCTTAAAATTAGCTATTTGTATTGAGTTGTTTTTATGTTTGATATAAAATCCGCAGTGTTATGCTGCAAGAGTTTTTATACGCAAAAATACACAGAGCGACTGTAACTGACGCTAATCTTAATTATGTCGGCTCGGTTACGATTGATAAAGCTTTGCTTGAAAAATCAGGAATTAAAGAGAATCAAAAAGTTGAGATTCTCAATATAAATAATGGCGAAAGGTTTCATACTTACGTTATTGAAGGAAAAAAAGATTCGGGCGAAATATGTCTGAACGGGGCAGCGGCAAGAAAAGCGCAAAAGGGAGATATCGTTATCATTGTTGCCTATGCGCTTTTAGATGAAAAAGAAGCTGAAACATTTAAGCCAAAAGTTGTTCATGTTGATTCAAACAACAGGATAATTGATAAAGTGTAAAAGATACAAATTAATAACTTTTGTAAAAAATTTTAATCGAAACTAGCAATTTTATTATATTTTTTATTTTCATGTATTATATACTTGTCATAGCAATTAGGAAGGTTTATGAAAGTTAATCCCGTTAAACAAGGCTGCATAAACAGCAATATAAAGACAAATTGTGAGCCAAGAAGCAAAAAAGCGCCGGCTATGAATGCTCCTTCTTTTGGGGGGAAGCTGGCTGTTAATTTTTGGGACGCTGTTGCTCGGGGCGGTTTTGCCGCTTCATTTACCGTGCAAGATATGACGGGAACTAATTTCCCGAGAACTTATCAGGCTCTTCAAAGAAATAAAGAGATAACAGGCGAAAATAACTATAAAGCTGCCGCAGAGGTTGCAATCAGAGAATTTATGACTGGGCCTTCAATGTGCATTATTCCCATGTGTGTTTTAGCCGTTGCAAAAAAACTTGACGGGGCAACAAACGAAGTTCCCATGGAAAACATAGCTCCATTTGCAGACGAAATGAAATCCGTGCTGAAAAATTCCAACCCCCATGCAAATAAAGCCGGCGTTTATTCGCAAGAGGTTAAAAAATCTTTTTATGAGAGGATGTTTGCCCTTTCTCTCGGGGAGGATTTAAAAGGCGGGAAAGAAGTTTCAAACAGCGCAAAAGAGCTTGCTTCCATGCTCGATAATTACGATAATGCGCCAAAAAGAAATCTTTTTCAGCAGTTGTTAAACAAAGATATAATGAAAAAAAGCGAGGACGGCTTAAACAAGGTTAAAGTCCCTTCAAAAGACCAGATTTTTGACGACATTATAACGAAATTTACCGACACAAGAAAAACATTAACAAAAGATTATTCAGACCTTTTATCAACCGATTTGGGCGGAACACTCAAGAAAGAAAATTCCATATCAGACCTTGTTAAAGATTTTTCAAATTTTGGAAACAGCGTTAAAAAGACAATTCAAAAGCATGTTGCGCCGGATGGAACCTCAAACATACACCTTAAATTGTCATCATTTATGGACGACTTTAAGTATAAAAAAACCGGCTCTAAATTTATAACAAACATTTTAATGGTGGTTGCCACCGCATTATTTATGATGAACATTCCGAAATTATATACATTATATGAAACAAACCCCGAAACCGATGCGTTCAGAAAAAGCGAAAGCGAGGTAAAAGATGCAAATAAATAAAATTACGTCTTATGCCGCAGACGCTACCAAAAAACTCGGTAAAACAATTTTAAATAATAAACCGGAGGGCGCAGCTTTAAGCAAAGGTTTAAACAAGGTTAACGACTTTTTTCAGGGAAAAAGCTATAATCCGGGGCAAGGCGCTTATTACGTTTTAATGGGCGGCTTCGTTATTGCGCCAAGGCTTTTGCAAGCAAGAGAGCCTGATGAATTTAGAGAAATTTTAACCAGAGATGTTACAACGGTTTTAACTCTTCTTTTTGCAATGAAGGGCTTAAAATCCGGAATGTGTTCAGCGGCACAGAAAAAGGCGGGATTATCGCTTGTTAAAGATAGTGTCGGAAAAGACGCCGGCAAGTTTAAACGTTTGCTCGGATATTTGAACCCAAACGGCGGCATAACTGCGCTTGATTCAAAACAGATTATTTCAAAATACTCCGGCATAAACAGTAAAGATGCCCTTGTCAACACTTTGACCACTCTCGATAAAGAGGGCGGGAGCGTTGCAAAAATGTTTTCGGTTGAAAAGCAAAAAAGCGTCCTTGGGCAAAAAGTTTCAGAGGGCGTAAAAAAACTCACCGAAAAGCTTCCTTTTGCTTCCAAAAAATCAGAAAATGCCCCGAGTTTATATGACGCTGCCGTAAAAATGTTCGGAGAAGGTTTTGAAACAAAAACCAACAGCGAATTAATCGACAAAGTTAAGAATATCACGCCAAACTCCAAATCTGCATTTGAAGGCTTAGAAGATGTTATCGGTTCAAAAGCGGTAAATAAAACAGACGGAGTAATTAAAAAAGGTATTTTAAACGATGTTAAAAATAACCCTGTTACAAACTATGCAAGAGGGATTGCGGCTGATTTTGAAACCCTTTCGCTTGCGTTGACTGCGGGTTTTCTCGGGTTCGGGCTTCCTAAAATTAACGAAAAACTCACAATGGAAAGACACTCAAACGAAGTTAAGCCAAAAACCTCTGATGTTCAAAACACGGCTTCTGCCCCTTCTTCTGCTATGTCTTTAAATAATCAAATTTATCAATCTATTAAAGCAAACAACAGCCAAGCATATACTAAATTTATTAAAAATGCTTAAGCACAGGCATTATGAAAGTTTACCGACGATAAACAGGCGGCGCTTGTTTGAATGTTATTTTTAATTTTTAAACGGGAGGCTCATTTTGCAATTTTTAAGGGGCAGCCTTTATGTTCGATTGCCGAAACTATATCAATAATTCTTGAAGCTATAGATTTTACGGTTTCGTTTTTTGGGGTGTTTACTATATATTTTTTATAAAATCTGACTGCATTTGAATATTTTTCCATTTTATCAAAACATATACCAAGCCCAAGATACGCTCTTGAATATTTTTCATCTATACTTAAGATATGAAAAAATATTTTTGCCGCCTCTTCAAAATTGCCAAAACACATTAAAAGCCCTGCTTTATGGTTATGCGCCGGTATGTAGTCGGGGTTTTCTTCAATAATTTTTTCATATATTTTATATGCCATCTCCGGTTCATCCATAAGTTCATGGGCAATCGCAAGCTGAATTTGAGCGTTTAAAAAATCGGGGTTCAGCTTAATTGTCTTTCTGAAATTGGCGCTTGCTTTATCAAATTGGGTATTTAAAAGGTGGTTTAAACCAAGCTCAAAATAAATTTCATAATCAAATGCCGACACTTTTTTTGCGTTTTCAAGATGTTTTATGGCTTTGTCATATTCTTGCATTTCTTTGTATGCCTTTGAGGCGCTTATATGGGTTTTTATGTTCCCTTTTTCCTGCATTATTGATTTCAAATATTCAACAACCGCTTTTTTGGGCATTGATTTTTCCATATATTCATCCCCCTTTTTAAGGGCAGAGTTTATATAAAATTTTGTGTTTTTAGTTTCTTGATTTTGCATTGGTTTAATTCCTTTTTATAAACATTAGTTTATAAATTTTCAGAGTTTTTTTTATTAATCCCAAGGTTGATTTTATCTATATCTTGAGTATAATTTTTTCAGGAAGAACCAATATTTAAGATAAAGAGGATTCTAAGTGGACAATATAATTGCAAAAATTAATATCGCTTTTGTAATAAAAATAGGCATTGAGCTTATACTTTTCCTTGCATTTTTAAAATTTTCCAAAAAGCTTGTGGGGCTTTTATTTTCAAAAGTGGTTTCAAAAATATCCGATTCCGAGATAAAAAGGCAATACTCCACAATACAGCTTCTTTGCACTTCAATTATAAATATAGTTGTTGTTCTTTTCTTCACTACAAACCTTCTCGGAGCTTTCGGGATTGATATGAAACCTATTCTTGCAACGGCGGGAGTTTTGGGGATTGCAATAGGTTTTGGCGCACAGAGGTTCGTTGAAGATATTATTTCCGGATTAATGATTTTATTGTCCGGACAAATAAGGGTCGGAGATTATATAACAATTGATAATTCCTGCGGAACCGTTGAAAAAGTCAATCTGATGATGATTCAAGTCAGGGCGTACAACGGCGATGTGCATTATGTAAGAAACGGTCTTGTGCAAAAGGTTATAAACCACACAAGAGAGTTTTCAAACCCGATTGTCGATATTCCCGTTTCTTATAATTCTGATGTCTGTTACATTATTGACGTTTTGAGGGAACTCGGGAAAGAAATCAGGGAAGATAAAAATTATTCAAAATATATTCTTGACGAACCGGAAATTGTTGCAATAGACGCATTTTTAGATTCTTCAATTTTAATCAGAGTAAGGTTTAAAACCGCCGCTCTGCAACAGTGGATGGTACACAGGAGATACAGAATGCTCGTCAAACAGAAGTTCGACGAGCTTGGAATTGAAATGCCATTTAATCAAATTGATGTTCATTTTAAAAGATAATGAACCAATGTTCTTAACATAACGCCCGTGGCGCCTTTGGGGGTTTCTTTAAAAGCTTTGTCAATATAGGCGGTTCCCGCTATGTCTATGTGGAGCCATTTTTTGGATTCAGTGTAGTTTTGAAGAAAACGCCCCGCAACGGATGAGCCGGCATGCCTTGAGCCCGTGTTTTTCATATCCGCAATATCAGATTTTAAACTGTCCATCATATCGTCATATATAGGAAGTTGCCAAACACGCTCCCCTGCTTCGGCTGCGGCTTTTTTAAATTCTTCGATTTGATTTTGATTGTTCCCCATAATTCCGGTTATATTGTTTCCGAGCGCAACAATAACGGCGCCTGTTAAGGTTGCTATATCTATGACTTCATCGGGGTTGATTTCATCCGCATAGGTCAAAACATCAGCTAACGTAATTCTCCCTTCAGCGTCCGTATTGTCAACTTCTATTGTTTTGCCCGATTTCGTTGTCAAAACGTCCCCCGTTTTATAGCTTGAACCCGAGGGCATATTTTCACAAAGCGCCGACATACAATGAAGTTCAATATCGGGCTTAATTTCACATATCGCTTTCATTACCCCTAAAACGGTTGCGCACCCTGTCATATCCGTTTTCATCGTAAGCATTGAAGCCGGAGGCTTAATATCAAGACCGCCCGAATCAAAAGTTATTCCTTTTCCGATTAGAACAATTTTTTTCTTCGGATTTTTGCCCGTATAAGTTAAATGAATAAATTTGGGTTCTTGAAAGCTTCCCTGTCCAACGGCAAGGAACGCCCCAAAGCCCATTTTCTTTAATTCTTCTTTATTATAAATTTTTATTTGCGCTCCGCAATTAATTGACAGTTGTTTTGCAATTTCCGCAACTTTGGCGGGGGTCATAACTTCGGCGGATTCGTTTACCAAATTTTTTGTAAAATTCAGCGAATCATTCAATATAATGCCGTATTTTATCCCCTGTTCGATTTTATCGTTATTTTCATTTGTTAATATCTCAACGGTTGTAACTCTGTTTTCTTTTTTTTGGGTTTTATATTTATCAAATTTATATTCTCCGATTCCGATTCCAAGAATAGCGGAAGCTGTTATGTCCGATAAATCAAAATCACTTTGTATAATTTCAATTGCGGCTTTTCCTTCTTCTATATATTTTATTGAGCTTAAAAGCCCTTTTGCCGCACACTCTCTAAGCTTATTTAAGTCGAATTCTTTATATTTTCCAAGCCCGACAACAGTTATTTTAGAGCCGTTTTCAAGAGGAAAAGTCATGGTTTCCAAAAATTTCCCGCTAAAATTTTTTATTATATTTTTGGAAAAAACTCCACTATATTTTTTATCAAGCGAAGTTTGAATTTCGCTCAATTCTTTTTTATCTTCAAAAAAACCCGTTATAATAACTTTTGAGTCAAAGTTATCCGCTTTTTTAATAATTGCGTCCATAAAAAACTCCTATATGATATATGACTGTTATAGCATATTTTTTATTTCTTGAATACATTTAATTGCTCTGTTTGATAAAATTGTATTTTTATATGTTTTATCTTTCCTCATTTTTTTCTCGATTTCAACAGGGGGAACTATTCCCCAGTTTGAATTTACGGGCTGGAAATTTTTATGTTCTCCAAAAGTTATATAATCGGTTAAAGCGCCGAGCATGGTTTCTTGAGGAAGCTCAATCAGGGGCTCATTTTTAATAAGCCTGTATGCGTTAATTGCGGCAAGAAGCCCTGTTGCAATGCTTTCCGTGTACCCTTCAACTCCTGTTATTTGCCCTGCGAAGAAAATATTTGGAGAGGTTTTTAAATTAAGAGTTTTATTTAACAACTCAGGGCTGTTTATAAAAGTGTTTGCATGCATGACCCCGTATCTTGCGATTTCTGCTTCTTCAAGCCCCGGGATAGAATGAATAAGGCGTTTTTGCTCTCCCCATTTTAAATTTGTCTGAAATCCGACAATGTTATAGAGGTTTGCCTGTTTGTCGTCCTGCCTTAATTGAACAACTGCGTAAAATTGCTGTTTTTTAGATTCTATAGGGATTCTTTTGTCAAAAAGCCCAACAGGTTTCATCGGTCCGAACCTTAAAGTGTCCGCTCCTCTTTTTGCCATAACTTCAACAGGCATGCATCCTTCAAAAACATTTCCTTCAAACTCTTTTAATTCAATAGTTTCTGCGTTTATAAGAATTTTATAAAAATTTTCATACTCTTCTTTTGTAAAAGGGCAGTTAATAAAATCGGCGCCCCCTTTATCCCAGCGTGAAGCATAAAAAGCCTTGTCAAAATTTATCGACTCTTTTTTTATAATCGGAGCTACGGCATCAAAAAACTTAAAATTTTTGCTTCCTGTTTTTTTAATAATATCTTCACACAACTTTGCACTTGTAAAGGGTCCGGTTGCTATAATAATCACTCCGTCTTTGGGGACGGCTTCGATATCTATTTCTATATATTTTATA
>CAYUWO010000033.1:0-14557 GCA_964448535.1 uncultured Gammaproteobacteria bacterium
CTCCCTGCGGATCTTAACAATATTGTTTCCATTAAATCAGAGGCCCCTATAGATAATTCTGCTCCCCGTAAAAGAGCCGGAAAAGAGCTTTAATACGGGTTTTAAAGGGTAAACTAAACCTTTCTAAAGAATTATGTATCGGCTAATACAATTTTTTGTTTTCGTTCATCATGCCAAGCATGCGCTTAAGCTCATCCGGATGATGAGATTTACTTAATGCGTCTTCTTTATCAATTTTCTTTGCCAAAACAAGATCCCTTAAAGACATGTCAAGGGTTTGCATGCCTACGGCATTACCCGTTTGGAGCGCAGAATAAATTTGAGCAGTTTTTTGTTCACGAATTAAGTTTGCAATGGCGCCTGTTACAATCATAATTTCTTGCGCCATAACACGCCCTTTCCTTGTTACACCGTCATCTGACAATTTTTGCAGAAGGGTTTGAGAGAACACGGCAACCAAGCTGTTTGAAAGCTGTAAACGCACTTGCTGCTGCTGCCCCTCGGGGAAGGCGTCAACTATACGGTCAATTGTTTGTGCGGCGGAAGATGTATGCAAGGTTGCCATGACAAGATGCCCCGTTTCAGCCGCAGTTAACGCAAGGGACATCGTTTCGAGATCTCTCATTTCACCGACAAGAATAACATCCGGATCTTCACGAAGAGCGCTTCTTAAGGCATTTGCCATGCTTCTTGTGTCTTGTCCGAGCTCCCTTTGATGTACTATGCTTTTCTTTGAAATATGAACATATTCAATAGGATCCTCCATTGTTAAAATATGCTCCGTTCTTGTAGAATTTATATAATCAATCATAGCGGCAAGGGTGGTTGATTTGCCGGAGCCGGTGGGACCTGTTACAAGGATAAGCCCGCGGGGCCTGTTAGATATTGTTCTTACGACTTCCGGAAGCCCGAGGCTGTCAAATGTCGGGGGGGTGGAATTTACCGTCCTAAATGCTGCGGCATAATGCCCTTTGTCTTTATAAACGTTTACCCTGAACCTGCCTATCCCGTGGAGCCCATAGCCAAAGTCCAGCTCCCAGTTTTGTTCAAGAGTTCTTCTTTGTTCGTTGGTTAATATCGGAAAAACGAGAGCTTCAACGTCCTCGGGCGACAAGACAGGAAGGTTTGTTCTGACTAATTCGCCGTCAATTCTCAACACTGGCGGTAAAAATGAACTTATATGAAGGTCTGAAGCCTTTCTTTGAACAGTTAATTCCAATATTTCTTCAATTATCATGTTTTTTCTCCCGTTTAATTAAAAGTATCTCACGTTTTAGGGTATTTTGTAAATAAGAAAAATATGAAATATGGCTAAATATTTACAAATGGTAAGCATTTGAGTAATGTATTAAGAAATGTAACAATATATACCTAATATTGAAATCGTATATACTTAAAATACTTTATATACATGTAAGACAAAACAAATTAAAAAACACGAGATATTAAGAGATTAAAATATATTCAAACAACCTAACTTCCTAACCTTCCCTTCCTATTAAAGATTTCCTCCCGATTAATCGGGAGTTTTTTTTATGTAAATTTTATGGTATTCTTTATACATCTGATAAAAAGTTTAGGATATTGCATGAAAAAGAATTTGTTAGCTGTCGTTCTTGCGCTTGTCGTGTCTGTTTTCTTTGTTAATGCGGCATATTCCTCAGACAAAGCAATAAAACCCGACAAAGCCGCAATAAAACAAGAAAAAAACGATAAAAAAGAAACCGCAAGGCTCGAAAAAGAAGCTAAAAAGGCGGAAATTAACAGAAGGCGCCGGCAAAAAGAAGATTTAAAAGAATTTAATAAAAACCATAAAGACAAATTAAAAGAAGCTAAGAAAAACGAAACAAGAGCAAATAAAGAAAAATCTCCCAAAAAAGAAAAAGCAAAAGACGATACAAAGGTTTTATCAAATAAATCTTTAGATAAGGATAAAAATGTTAAAGACAACAAAATAAAAGAGCCGCAAAATCAAACCCCAAAAATTGAAACAGATAATGCAGCCGAGTTTTTATCTTCGCCAAAACATCCTCCTGTTATCGGAAAAGATGAGTCCGAAGAAAATATTAAACCGGCGAAGAAAGCCGCTTTAAAGCCAAAAAAAGAGCTTACCGAGGAGCATATTATCGAAGTTTCAAACCCGCAAGAAGAAGTTTCTGTTCCGCAAGATAAGGAAACAAACCCGACCGCTGACGAAAAACAGGAATATGAAAAAACAACGCAAAAAGAAAACTCCGCAGACAAGCCAAACCCTGTCAAAACTGTTGAATCGCCGCCCAATAGGGAAATTATGGCAAATGAAATCGATGCAAGCGAATTTTTAAATTTTAGCGAGAAGCAAAACGCAAAATTCAACATTCTTTATTATCAAACAACATCAAAACTGACCGAGTTAACGGAAAAAATAAAAAAAACCGAGCAAGAAATTTTAAGTTTAAAAAACAGCAACGAATCATCGGGCACGAAACTTGAAAGGTTAAAAAAGCTTGAAGATAAAAGAGATTCTCTGTTATTTGAAAGGGATAATTTTTATAACAGCTCCCTTTCGAAATTTAATTCCTTATTAACCAAAAAACAGTCTATAAAATGGGAGATTTTGCAGCAAATGGGTTATAGGTTCTTTCCTGAATTTGAATAGTGTGGTATGATAATTAACAATAGAAATCCTGTCCCCGTAGTTCAGCAGGATAGAACGTCACCCTCCTAAGGTGAATGTCGGAGGTTCGAATCCTCTCGGGGACGGGTTTTATTGTATAAGCTTGGAATTTTAAACAATTATCCGCCCCGATTTTATTTCAGCTTTTGATTATTCCCCGACGGGTATTACAAATTTAATTTTTGATTTAAAACAAAAAAATTACAATTCGGGATGACAAGATTCGAACTTGCGACCCCCGCGACCCGAACACGGTGCGCTACCAAGCTGCGCCACATCCCGAATTGTAATTGTTGATATAGTTATAATATACCATAAAAAAATTTTTATTAAACTTTTTATTTAAAGTTTAAGGTTATTTTTTGCTATTAAAAATGTCTTATATTGCTTATTTTGGAAGAATCCATACAGACCATGCCCGCCGAATAGCCGTTACTTGAATATACAAAGTCATAGCCCAAATCGTCCGTTAGCAATTCTCTGACATATTCATTTAAAACCTTTTCTGCGGAGCCGCTGTCATTTGTAAATTTCCCGATTGCCTTTTTTGCGCTTGAATTGTCAATGGCGCTAAACCAGTTTTTGTTCATAACTGCCGCTTTGCCTTTAAGGTGTGCGCTTAAAACCGACGAGCCGTAATTTCTGGCGTCGCCCTCGCCCATTGTAAAGTAAAACCCCGGACCGTATTTAGTTCTTGAAATAAAATTTTTATCAAATCCTTCTCTGATTATTTTATCTGCCGTTTCTCGAGATCTTGTGGCATGATAATAATCTGCATCAATATCTCTTTGGTTAAATATGCAAGATTGAACTAATTTTTTTATAGTTCCCGCCTCGGTTTTATTTCCGACTTCAAAAACAAACTCTTTTTCATCAAGAAACTTTTTAATAACGGGGTTTAATTTGCCGTTTTCATCAAACATTTTATTTTCGGGCGTTTTATTAAGAGAAGGCGTTGTTTTTTTTGAAACGTTTTGAAGCTCGCTCTCCATCCTTGAAGAATTTTCATTTTCATTTAAATGTTTCGGTTTCGGAATCGCTTTATCTCCTAAGAAATTTACCTTGTTGGAATAAAGGCTTGAAACCGTGTTCAATAAATTCATAAACAACCCCTTTTGATTAATGATATAGTTATAAAAACGATTTAAAAACAAAAATTGCCAAGGAAAACCATGGCAATTTTTGAATGAGATTTATTGAAACTTGTTATATTTCGCCGTTTTTGGTTTGTTCAATGATTTCAAGCACATCATTTTCCAAGTTTTCAAGCTCTTGTTTTTTATCTTCGGGCAAATTATTTCTCCATTCGTTTAATTCTTTTCTAAAAGTTTCTGCGGGTATAACGCAATCGCCCGTGCCTACTCTGTCTGAATATTTTTCAGTAAATTCTAAAATAAAATCTTTGTAGGCTGTAACTATCATATCGGAAACTTTTTTTGCAGAATTTTGAAAGGAATCTATGTCCTGCTCAATTTTCATTTTCTTAGCTTCCGACACATCGGGAGCGCCCAAGCCGTTTCTCGGAATATGGCAGACTCCGGTTCTGGGGCCCATGCCCATATCTAAAACTGCAGCTCTTGCAAGCCCCGCAACAGATTGCATATCGCCCGTTATACCATAAGAACCGGACATGTTATAAATGACATTTTCTGCCGAATGTCCGCCGTATGAACAGCAAAGGTCTGAGAAAATTTTCTCGAAGCTGTATTCTTGATTTTTGGAGGGTTTATGGAACATAGCACCGCCGTAGTTGCCTCTCGGGTCAAGTGTAATGAAGTTTACCTTATCGGACAAATGCCAAGGAATCTGCTGTTTTTCAGCCATTTCATACATTAATTGAAGGACGAGAGCATGCCCTGCTTCATGGGAGGCAACAATGTTTTTCTTTGACTCGGGCATGTAAGATTGATTAACCCTTCCTGTCGTAACTTGAAGATATGCTTCTGTCATATCGGAAGCATCAATTTTATCTTTTCCTCTTTCAATTGATACACTTTTTGCCGTTTCTAACATATACATAATATCAACCGGAGTAAACCCATATGTTGTTTCTGATATATCTTTTATAATTTTTTCGGTTTCTTCGGGGGTATCGCCCGCAATTTCAAGCCCCATTTTATTTATGTGATATTTAATGATTTCTTCTCTTTCATCAGAATCCTGAGGCGGGAACACAACAATTGAATTTATGAACCTTGACGGTTTTAAAACGTTGGGGTCAAGATAATCGGGATTGTTGACGGAGCCCACAACAAGAAGATTTATGTTGTTGTTTTCTCTTGCGCTGTCCATTTCTGCTAAAAGCTGGGAGAACGCTTTTTGTTCGTAAATTGAAGAAATGCCGTAAAGCGGGTTTGAAGCAAAGTTGTCAAAATTTTCAATGTATATCATTGCGGTTTTATTTTCGTTTGCTTCAGCCTGTGCTTTTGCGGTTGAAACAAGGTTTTTGATTTTAAGTTCGGATAAATCAGCGTTTTGAGAAAGAGCGTCAATGTCTTTCAGCGCAAAATCTTTTGCGTTAATTGTAATCATAGGAATTCCGGCTTCTCCGGCGATTGCTTCCGCAGTATGTCTTCTGCCGCCTCCATAGGACGAACCGTTATCGAGATAAGCGGTAAATCCCTTTGTGCCTAAAGTTCCGTTTTTGATTTGATTTACGATAGTTTCGGCGTCCGCTTTTGTCATTGGGCTTCCTACGATATCAGACAGACGTTTTCCCGTATCAAAAACAATATTGCTTCTGTTTCCCGACTGGGCTTCGCTTAAATCTTTGGTTTCAGTTATATATTGCTCAATATTTTCGGGAGTAATGTCTTTTTTATCTACAAAATATTTTGATGTTTCCCCTAAAAGTTCTAATGCTTTATCGGGATAGTTTCCTTCATCGGAGCTTGTTATTTCGATTGATTTTTGAATAGTTTCGGGTGTAAACACTTTTCCCGTTAACCTTTCAATAAATTTAACCCCGTTTTCATCCGTTAAATATTTTTTAGCGTCTGCTGCATTTAAAGAAGGAAGAGTCTGAACCGCATAATCGGAAAGAATCGGAGCTAAGACACCGCCTTTTTGCATATTGGCATAGTATACTTCTTTATTTAAGGTGTATACATATCTGACGTCCCCGCCTTTAGCTGCAGGCGCATTTTTTAACGTGTTTAAATCTTCCATGGTTAATTGACCCCCGGAATTTTTCAAAAGATGAGTTAAATCGGCGACAATTACTGATGTTTTGCCTTTTTTAGACGGGTCATTTTTTATTGATTTAGAAAGATTACCTAAATATTCAAAAGTTGCTGAATCCTTAAGAGAAATAATTTCCGTATCTTCCGGCTTAATATTTTTATATTGCTGCCCCGGTTTATTTATAAGGTTAACAAAGCTTGATACGAGATGTTTTGATGATGTAGCGTCATTTGAATCATAAAGAGAAATAACATCGTTTCCGATATTTACGTTTTTCCAGATTGCGTCCGCTTTATCATCGTAAAATTTAAGATGATTTTTTTCTTTTTTAACATTGTTATTTACCATAACGGCGGATTGCAAATCAAAAACTAAGCTGTTCACTTCTTTTGCAAGTTTTCTGTCTTGAGACATGGCTGCCGCCGTAAGAAAATAATTGTCGTAAAATTCGGTATTCTGAGTGGCGGCAAAAGCTGTATTATAGGTAGATGACAAATCGTGGATAAGAGTTTTTGACGCAGAAACCCCATGGGCAGGTCCGTAAGTTTTTTGCTGTTTTCCGATAAATTCTTTTTTTGTAATATCAATATGTTTGTCTAAAACTTCCTTAACTTTTGTTCTTGTATTATCGTCTGCAAGTATATGTGATTCAGGGTATACTACATCTTCAATCATTGAAGGAAGAGCGGCGCCCGTTTGTTCATTGTAATTTGCTATGCCCGAGTCTAAGTCATTAATATATTTTTTTGCGCTTAAAAGAACGGCGGCGTATGTATGATGAGGTTCCAATTCCTTAGCGCCCGTTTTAATTGCAATACCTTTTGCATTTTTGTAAAGCCTGTCGGCTTCGGGGGTAAAACTCTTTTCAATTTCATGCATTTTCTTATAATCGTCTAAAGACTTTTTCTCGGTGCCCGTAAAACTTATATGACTGTATGCGTTGGAAGGCGGGGTGATATTATCGGATTTTTTAAATTCAACATCATCTGCCCAAACAATTTTATTCATACGTGCAGCGTTATTTTGTAAATAAGAGGGTTTGTAATTTGAGATTGAATCTACTTTCATTTATTCTTCCTTAATTTTCTTTCCACTCTCTTACAACATCCGAACAAAAAATTATTTGCAAATATCGTATATTTTACACTTATTTTGTTACAAAAATTAAAACTACCTTTTTAGCCAATCGTTTTATTTAGATTTTTTTCTGATGAAAAATTCGCTTTTATGAGCAAAAATAAACTTATGAAAGAAATTAACCCCGTTAAAAAACTTTTATACGAGCTTGGCGAAACAAATAATTTTACTTTAGACAGAGATTTACTCCATTCGAGTTTTAAGGGAATAAACCGTGCCAACAATAAAAAATGGGTCGCAAACACTGTTCCTGCCGACCTTTTAGGGCAAAGTGTCAAAGAGGGAGTTAACAAGATAATAAATCTGTCTGAAGGGGGAATTTTTTATAAAACATTTCCGGATAGCATAAAATCTCCAAATTACGGGGATAAGTGGGGGAGGCTTGCAAACTATATTGAATTAAATAACAGATATATTGCCGAAATGCAGGGAGATAAAACTAAAAACGGAATATTTAGCATGATAAAGCTTCTTCCGGCAATTCCGCCTTCCGCTTTTAGTTGGGCAAACTGCATAATAATATCTCAAATTTTCCCCAATATCTATGGCGATGGGTATGTAAAAGGCGCAAATGTCGAAAACTCTATATACGGAATAAAATTAAATGCGGGTTATTCGGCAAATATAATATCGTCAGATATTGAAATGGCGCCTTTAGACCAGCTGAGAGCTTTTAACGAGCTGGCATGGTTTAGGGGGATTAAAACGGGTTTTAGAATGGTGATTTCTGCGGATCAGATTAAAATCGCAAATCCTGAAAAAGAAGATATCCCCTTTGATTGGTGTAATTTTGAACATCAGGAGCTTTTTATAGACGAGTGCGTTAAACTTGTAAAAACAGGTTTTGAAGCCATGTTTATAGATTCTGCAAAGCATATAGGCGGATACGATTGCGAAAATTATACCGGAGTGGGGGCGCTTCCCGAATACGGGCAAATGCAGTATATTTTATATGAAATAAGAAAAAGAAGCGGAAACGGCGCCTTGAGTTTTGTCGGTGAAAAAAGCACGGACGATTTTGCAAGATATAAAAATATGGGTCTTACAACGGGCACAGGCTTTATCACGGGAGATGACTTTTATAAAGTAAGGCAGATGTCCGAGCTAAATAAATATAATAGAGACTATGCCCCGGGAGTTGAAGTTGAGAACGATAACTATGAAGGCGGGATAAGTTATGAACAAAGGCTAAACAGAATAAATACGGGGCTTTTCGGATTTTATACGGCATCTGATAAACTGCCCTCTTTTATGCAGACAAATGACATTTTTCCTTTAAGATATGACACAAACACCCACCATATCATGATGACAAACCCGTCTTATTCAACCGACGGCACCCCCTTAAGCCACTTTGAAAACGCTTTTGCAAAAGATGACGGAAGGAATTATAACAAAAAATTGGGGGAAATTTTTGCCCATGCGCTTCAATATTAGTATGGTTTCTAATATTGGCTTATATATATATAATATCTATGGGCAAAAAGCCCCCTCCCTTCTTCTTGGCTTTTAAAAACCGGGGAGGGGGTAAAATTTATTTATAAATTTGCAAACCGTTTGTTAAAATCCGTTTCATGCTCAAAGTTGTATGCAATTTGCAAAAGAAGATTATCTTTCATAACATCTGCCATTAAATGAAGCCCGATTGGCATGCCCGATTTATCGAAACCCGCAGGAACCGAAAGAGCAGGGGCACCGGCAAGGTTTGCACAAATTGTGCCGACATCTGTCAGATACATTTTTATAGGGTCGTCATTTCTTGAGCCCAATTCAAACGCAGTATTCGGGCAGGTGGGCGAGATGAGAAAGTCAACTTCTTTGAATACTCTGTTGAAATCTTCTTTTACAAGGCGCCTTATCTGTTGTGCTTTTTTATAATACGCATCATAATACCCGCTTGAAAGTGCGTAAGTGCCAAGCATTATGCGCCTTTTGACTTCATCTCCAAACCCCTCCTGACGGGTTTTTGTGTACATTTCCATTAGGTTTGCGGGGTTTTCTGTCCTGTAACCGTATTTAACCCCGTCAAACCTTGCAAGGTTTGAGCTTGCCTCGGCAGTTGCAACAATATAATAAATTCCGATTGAATATTTTAACAAAGGAAGCGAAACTTCTTTTACGGTGCAGCCGAGTTTTTCATAAACTTTAACTGCGCTCATAACAGCATTTTTAACTTCATCATCCACATCATCGGTTAAAAGCTCTTTAATAACGCCCGCCCTTAATCCTTTTATACTGTTTTTTAGAGTATCAAGAGGGTTTTCAACCTTTAAGCCGAGAGAGGTGGAATCTTTAATATCATGCCCTGCAATTACATAATAAAGATTTGCAACATCCTCAATGCACCTTCCAAAGGGACCTATTTGATCAAGCGAAGAGGCAAAAGCTATAAGCCCGTATCTTGAAACCCTTCCGTATGTAGGCTTAAAACCTGTTATCCCGCAAAAACTTGCAGGAAGGCGAATTGAGCCTCCCGTATCGGAGCCTAAAGCAAGGTATGATTCAAGCGCAGCAACGCTTGCGGCGGAACCGCCCGAGGAACCCCCCGGCACTTTATTTAAATCGTAGGGGTTATGAACCTTTTTAAATGCGGAATTTTCGTTGCTCGAACCCATGGCGAATTCATCAAGGTTTGTTTTTCCTATAACGGGAATTAAGTTTTCTTTTAATTTTAACGAAACCGTAGCGTCATAGGGCGAAACGAAATTTTCTAAAATTTTACTTGAAGCGGTTGTTTTATACCCCTTAAAATTAATGTTGTCTTTAAGCGCAAGGGGAACGCCCGCAAGAGGGGGAAGGGCTTCGCCCCTTGAAATTTTTTCATCAACTTTTTTGGCTGTTTCAATTGCATAATCTTTCATAAGGCAGTTAAAAGCCCCGATTTTATCTTCGGTTGTGTCAATTTTTTTATAAATTTCATTAACAATCTCTACTGCAGACACTTCCTTTTTTAAAAGTGCCTCTTTAATTTCAACAGCAGTCTTTTTCAATAGTTCCATATATAAAGCTCCATTTTATGCTAAAATCATTTTATGTCAAACATTCAAAAAGGTAAATACGGAGAAGAAATCGCCGCAAAATATTTAACAAACAACGGGTATAAAATCGTTCAAACCAACTATAAATTCTCAAGATACGGCGAAATAGACATAATTGCGCTGGATAGAGATTCCACTTTGTGTTTTATTGAAGTTAAAACAAGAACAAACAATAAATTCGGCGCCCCCTTAGAGGCAATTACAAAAAATAAGCTTTTGAAAATATTTTCCTGTATTAAAAATTACACTAAAAATGTAAACTTCAGATATGAAAAATGTCGAATTGACGCAATTGCAATCGAGCTTAAAGACGAGCCAAAAATTACACATATAAAAAATATTGAGCTTTAATAGCGCTTTTGACAATTCTCTTTTTTTGCAGGAATTAAACCCTTTAAAAAGCGGCTTTGCCCTAAATATCGGTAAAAGTATTATTAACTTTTATAAAAAATTTGCTCATTTTTAAAGACAAAAATGCCCCCAGCCAAGGGGGCATTTTTGTTTAAGCACGGGGAAGTTATTTCATTAACTCGCCAACTGCTTTATAAACGGACATACGCTGCGCTGCGTCTTTTTCAGCCTGGTTATAAAGGGCTTCTGCCGCATCAGGGTTTGTTTTAAGCAAGGATTTATATCTTCCTTCAGATTTTATAAAGTCTTGATAGCTTCCTTTCGGGTCTTTAGCATCCCATGTGAAGGGAACTTCAAGAGCGGGATTATATCTGTATAAAGGATAATATCCTGCTTCAACCGCACGTTTTTGTTCTGTTTGGGTTTTGCTCATGTCAATACCGTGCGCAATACAGGGGGCATAAGCAAAGATAATTGAAGGTCCATTGTAGCTTTCGGCTTCTTGGAAGGCTTTTAAGGTTTGCCCTCTGTCTGCCCCTAAAGCAACCGAAGCAACATAAACATATCCGTAAGACATGCTCATAAGCCCCATGTTCTTTTTATATGTTCTTTTCCCGCCTGTTGCAAATTTTGCAACAGCACCAGTCGGGGTTGATTTAGAAGCTTGACCGCCTGTATTGGAGTAAACTTCCGTATCGAGAACCAAAATGTTAACATTTTGGTTTTGTGCCAACACATGGTCAATGCCGCCGTAGCCTATGTCATTCGCCCAGCCGTCGCCGCCTATAATCCAAATTGATTTATCGGTAAAATAGTCTTGAAGCTCTCTTACCTTTGCTATATCAGGACATGGGCAATCCTCATATTTTTTAAGAAGTTCTTTTGCCTTATTCTGCGCTTTGATTGCTTCTTCTGTTTTTGAATTATCAAAATGCAGGATAGCTTCCTTTAATGCTTCCTTTAAATCGTTTGGCGTTTTTTCATTTTCGACAACTTTTTCAACGTATGTTTTTAAAGTATCTCTGTTTTGGTCAACCGCAAGACGCATGCCAAACCCGAATTCCGCATTATCTTCAAAAAGCGAGTTTGCCCATGCGGGACCTCTGCCTTCTTTTGTTTTTGTGTAAGGAATAGTCGGGAAGGTGCCGGAGTATATTGAAGAACATCCTGTTGCGTTTGCAACAATTGCGTTTTCGCCGAATAATTGAGAAACCAATTTCACGTAAGGGGTTTCTCCGCAACCGGCACAAGCGCCCGAAAACTCAAAAAGAGGTTTTCTTAACATTGCGCCTTTAATTGTCTTTGTGGTGTTTTTGCCCATAACGTTATCTGGTAATTCATCAAAGAATTTTTCATTGACAAATTCACAGGCTTCCTCTTCTTTTTCTAACGTAGACCAAACAAGAGCCTGTTTTTCGGGGTTTTTATTTGCGGGACACTGGTCGACACAAACGCCGCAGCCCGTACAATCTCTGCAATAAACCTGAACTTTGAATTTTTCGCCGTCGCCCGGTCTTGCGTCAATTGTGTTAAATGATTCGGGAGCGTTTTTCAAGCTTTCAGGCTGTGCAAGTTTTGTTCTGATTGCCGCATGAGGGCAAGCGGAAGCGCAAATGCCGCATTGAATACAATTTTGAAAATTCCAGTGAGGAACCCTCGGAGCTATGCCGCGTTTTTCAAGACATGCGGTTCCGGTCGGGATAACCCCATCATAACTCATTGCAGAAACAGGAATATCATCCCCTTTTTGCCTCATTGAAGGTTCAATGATATTTTTTGCAAATTCATCCGCAAAATCATCTATTAATTTAACGTTATCAACCGAGCAAACTCCGTCTAAAGAGGAAGGTATAACGACTTCCTCGGTTGCGTTAACGGCGGCGTCAATTAAAGCAAGGTTCATATTAACAACGTCGTCCCCTTTTTTCTTAAAGGTTTTTGTTGTCATTGCTCTCATGCCTTCAAGCGCCTGTTCAAAAGGAATAATTCCCGATACTTTAAAGTATGCAACCATCATAACAGTGTTTGCGCCTTTTCCTCTTAATCCGGGCTGTTCCTTAATGAGCTTTTCAGCGTCAACGTTATAGAATTTAATTTTTTTGTTAATAATTGTTTCCTGCATATCGCGCGTTAAGCGGGCAAACGCTTCTTCTTTCGTATAGGGGCTGTTTAAAAGGAAAGTCCCGCCTTCTTTAATGCCTTTTAAGAGGTCATACCTGCCGATATACGCATGCGCAGAGCATGAAACAAAATCGGGAGCCGTGATTAAATATGTTGATTTAATAGGTTTATCGCCAAATCTTAAGTGGGAAACGGTAACACCGAAAGATTTTTTAGAATCGTAAGCAAAATATGCCTGAGCGTCTTTTTGGGTGTATTGTCCGATGATTTTAATCGAGTTTTTGTTGGCGCCGACCGTACCGTCAGAGCCCAAGCCCCAAAACATGCAATTTGTTGTACCTTCAGGTTCGGTTACGATATTTTCGTCAATTTTTAAGCTCAAATTCGTAACATCATCTTCAATACCTACCGTGAAACCGTGGAAACCGTTATTTTCAGCATGTTTATAAACGGCTAAAACCATTGAAGGAGTAAATTCTTTTGAAGATAAGCCGTATCTTCCTCCTATAACTCTGATATCTTTGCTATCAAGAGCCGCAACAACATCCAGATATAAAGGCTCGCCGATTGAACCCGGTTCTTTTGTTCTGTCTAAAACGGTTATGCGTTTAACCGATTTAGGAAGAGCGGCATTAAAGCGTTTAACATCAAAAGGTCTGTATAATCTTACTTTTATAAGACCGTATTTTGTTCCTCTTGTTGAATTTAAATATTCGATTGTTTCTTCAATTGTTTCGCAGGAAGAACCGATTGCGACAATAACATCAGTTGCATCGGGCGCCCCGACGTAATCGAACGGATGATATTGACGGCCGGTAATTTTATAAACTTTGTCCATATATTCTTGAACAATGTCAGGCACCGCATTATAGTATTTATTAACGGTTTCTCTTCCTTGAAAATAAACATCGGTGTTTTGAGCGCCGACTTTACAAACCGGAGCTTCCGGACGAAGGGCACGTTGTCTGAACTCTTCAATATATTTAGGTTCGACAACTTTTGCTATGTCTTCGTATGAAATTTCCTCGATTTTATGAATTTCATGAGAAGTTCTGAACCCGTCGAAAAATTGAAGAAAGGGAACTTTTGCTTTATATGTCGAAAGATGGGCGACAAGGGCTAAGTCCATTTCTTCCTGAACCGAATTTGCCGCAAGCATTGCATAGCCTGTATTTCTGCAGCCCATAACGTCCGTGTGGTCGCCAAAAATCGCAAGTGATTGCGCCGCAAGAGCACGCGCCGATACATGGATAACATGCGGGAGCATTTCGCCTGCCGCTTTATGCATAACGGGAATCATCAAAAGTAAGCCTTGAGAAGCCGTATATGTCGATGTTAAAGCGCCTGCCGCAAGCGAACCGTGAACGGCGCCTGCTGCGCCCGCTTCAGATTGCATTTCGGCAACTTTTACTTCTTTTCCCCAGATATTTTTTTTGTGTTGAGAAGCCCACTCATCAACCCATTCACCCATAGTTGAAGAAGGTGTAATAGGATAAATGGCAGAAACTTCGGATAGCGCATATGCAACATGGGCTGCCGCATAGTTGCCGTCTACAGTAATAGTTTTCTTTTGCATTAATCTGCCTCCATTTTATTTCACTATTCCATATTACAATAATGTAATCAAAATATAGACAAATTACAAGCTTATTCTTCTTTGTTTAAGAAATTTTCGGGAAGCCCCTTTTCAAGAAGTTTTCCAAACTCGTCCATGCTAAGTTCCAAAGCTCTGCAAACCTTGAAAATATTATAAAAACAAGCTTCTGTTCTTGCCGCTTCAATTGAGGTTAAAGTTGTTGTCGGTATATCATTTTCATAACAAAAAAGCGTTAGCTTTTCCCCCAAATCAAGCCTTCTTTTTCTCAAAACCCGCCCTACGGCTTCATATAAAATTTTTTTATCACCTTGCATACTCTTAATAATAATGTTATAATCAAAATGTTTATGACGAGTACTCGTCATAAATTAAAAAAGTAAATTAAAAAAGAAAGGTAAGCTATGAAAAAAGGATTTACTTTAGCGGAATCTCTGATTACTCTTGTCATCATAGGAGTTATCGCAGCGGTTGCCT
>CAYUWO010000034.1:0-14203 GCA_964448535.1 uncultured Gammaproteobacteria bacterium
ATGTTTTCCATGCTCTGTCCCCCGGGATTATTCCTTTGATTGTTACTGCGGCTTTTGGGCTTGCCGTTTCAATTTTATGGTGGCTTAATATTGATTCGTATCAAATTTTAATTAAAATTAAGTATTCAAAGGTTCTTGAATATCTTGAAACAAAGCTTCCCGAAGCCCCCTATAAAAAAGAATTTATTTCAACGCAAGACCTCAAAAAAACTAAAAATATAGTTGTTCCTGATGTCCAGAAAGGGTTTGCGGGGCTTCTGTTCTTTGCATTTTTAATTATTTTTATATCATCGGTTGTAAGCTATTTTAACTATAAAGATCCGGTTTTATTCTAGATAAAATGATTTTAAATTCCTTTCCTCTGTTTTATAAAACAGAGGAATTTTTATACCGAAAATAAAAAAAGGGGCGATTTACACCCCAAATTGCATACTATCCGAAGCATTAACAACAATATAAATATACAGTAGTAACAGGCTTTTTGCAAATTATTATTAAGAAATGTAAAAAATTTTCTATTTTTTTTAAATTTTTTCTTCCCATTTTAATGGCATTTTGAATTAATTATTTAAATGTATTATAAAAAAATTAGTCATGTGGTTAATATTCGATTAGGCAATTGTTGGATATATTAGATTGGTAGTTAAGACGACTCCAGTAAGGGGTTTGATATGGAATATGTTAACTTTAACGTGGCTTTGCCGGTTTCCGTTTATTTGAAATTGGAAGAGTATGCAAAAGAAAATAAGCTAAACAAAAACGAAATTGCAATTTTTGCTATTTTTCACCTCTTATCCATTGATAATAAGAATTTTAAGGGCAAAAAAATTGCCGGATTTCACACCCTCTATAATAAAAATTGTAGGTATTAATCAACCCAAAAAGAAAGGAAGGGTCAATGAAAGACGACATTGAAAATTCAACAATGCCAAAAGAAGAAAAGCGTTATTCTCAAGAAGAAATTGAAGAGATTAAAGCAAAACTTAAAGGCGAAGTTCTTGCAAAAGAAAATGAAATGCAAAAGAAAGATGGAACCGAAACAGAAAAAGCGGGCATGAGCGAAATTGAGCTTTTACAGACCGAGCTTGAAAAGGCCAAAGAAAAATGCCAAAAAATGGAGGACGAGTGTTTAATTTCCAAACAAAAGGAAGAAACCTTACTGCTTTTAGATGAAGCAAAAATTGACAGAGAGGTTCTAAACCTTGTTTATGTTCCGAAATCAATGGATTTGACAAAGGCAAACATTGAAACTTTGAAAAATTATATTGAAAAAATTAAAAAAAGTGTTTTTCAAAATTGCATAAACATCCCCGTTCCCCTCTCATCAAAAAATAAACCGGAATACGATCCGTTTATTGAAGGTTTCGACACAAACAAATTATAGAAAGGAAATGAAAATGACAGTAAATTTAGCTACTAAATATTCATCTAAAGTTGACGAAAGATTTAAATTAGGCTCTCTTACCGAGGCAATTATTAACAGAGATTATGATTGGACGGGAGTCGGCACTGTTCAAGTTTATTCAATTGATACGGTTGATTTAGGCGATTATACAAAAAGCGGATTGCAAAGATACGGTTCGCCCGATGAACTTGGCGATTCCGTTCAAACAATGACCTTATCTCAAGATAAAGCTTTTACGTTCACGATTGATAAAGCTTACGAAATTGGTCAAGAAGGAGCAAAATCGGCGGGGGCTGCATTAAGGCGCCAGTTGGATGAAGTTGTTATCCCCGAAGTTGATATTTATCGTATTTCAAAATTAGTTGAAGGTGCAAAAAAGACTGATACTTCCGCAACAACAAAGGCTAACGCTTACGAACAATTTTTAACCGGTATGGAAGCTTTATCTGATGAAAAAGTTCCTTTAACGGGAAGAATTGCAATAGCTTCCCCTTCTTATTACAAATTTTTAAAGTTAGATGACACATTTATTAAAAATTCCGATTTAGGTCAAGAGGTTATATTCAACGGTCAGGTAGGAAAAATTGACGGCGTTCCCGTCATTGTTGCTCCCACAAGCTATATGCCGCAATATGTGAATTTTATTATTACTCATCCGAGCGCCCTTGTAGCACCCGTTCAATTAACAGAATATAAAGTGCATAGCAATCCCCCCGGTGTTTCAGGTTCGCTTATTGAAGGAAGAATCATCCATGATGCATTCGTTTTAACCAATAAGGCATCTGCGATTTATGCCCATAAAATACAAGAGGATTAATCTTAAAAAAAGACAAATAAAGTGTTACCAAAGAAAAAAGGAGATTGAATGATGACAAAAAGTTTGGTTGATACCGTATTAGAACTTGCGGGGAAAGAAAAAACATACAGAACGGAACTTGAGATACAGTCTTGCCTAAATCAAATCCTTTCTTATCTAAACAGAAACGATGTATCTGAAGAAATGTTTCCTGTCGTATGTTTTGTAATTTCCGATATGTTAAATTCCAATATTAATGCGGGCAACATTCATTCTCTTTCAGAGGGCGATATGTCAATATCTTATTTTGCGCAATCGCCCTTCTTTGGCAAACTTGAATCATTCAAAGTTATTAAAGGAATTGACTGATGTTTAGAAATGATAAAGTAACGATTGAAAGAGAAGTCTACAGTTTAATTCAAGGAGAGGCGGTTTACGGCAAACCCGTTTGCATAGCAAGCGATGTGCCGTGTCATTTGTCGGTGAGTTTAAATAATACCGATAAAATACTGAATGTCCCTTATTTGATTTCGGACTTTACCTTATTTTTAGATTCAAATCCAAAATTCGAAATTAAAGAAAACGACATCTTGTATGTTACAACTTCAAAAAACCAAAAATATAAGTTATATGCAGGTGATATCAAAATATACAATCTTACGGTTCAAGTTAAATGCGCACAGAAAAAAATTATAGAAAGCGATAAATCATGATAATTGAAGAAATCAAAAATTCAATAAAAAATGCCGTTTATAAGGCGGATAACAGCATAAAATTCCATTTTGAAGAAGTGAGCCATACGGAATATCCGTTTGTAATTTTCACCGTTGAAAATTTTATGATTGAACCTTCGCTTGAATTTGACAGGCAAAGAAACGATTTTGATTTAAAACTTGTCTGTATGAAATCTGAAAATAACAGTAATTTTGAGCTTTTAAGCTTTCAAAAAACGTTATCGGATGCGCTTTTGCCCGTTATTGATATTTTAGGCAGAAAAATAACTTTGGATAACGTTAAATTTTATGTTTCTGACAAAAAGCTTGTTATGGAGTTTAAACTTAGCTTTTACACATTTGAATCAGACAATGCCGAAATTATGGAAACTATTGACATTACAATTAAAGGAGAATAAAAAAATGCCGGATAAACAACCGACTTTTACGGTAACATTTAAAGAACTTGCCGTAAATGCAATAAAAAGACAAACAAGAGGCCATGTGATTTTAGTTTTAAATGATGAAATCGACACGGCTTCATATAAAGCCATATCTGAAATTGATAAAAACGATTATTTAGAAAACAGCTATTTTCTTTTGGAGCTTTGTTTTAAAGGGGCCCCAAAACTGGTAACTGTCTTATCAAAAGAAGAAGATGTCGCAAACTTATGCAGCAAACTGGATAAATTCGATAACTACACTCTTTGCTATCCAAGCGCTATAGAAAGCGAAATAACGGCAATTAAAAACTATCTGAAATTAAAAAGAGAAGAAAACAACTATTCTATAGCGGTTTTTGCAAACGGAAACGGGCTTGATTCGGAGTTTTTAATTAATTTTGTTTCGGGAGAAGTTAAAATTTCGCACAATAACGAAGTAAAAACAGTAACTGCCGCCGATTATACGGCAAGGATTGCGGGTGCGCTTGCGGGGCTATCTCAAAATCGCTCTCTTACATATTATGAATTAACAGAAATTGTCGATACGGACGTTTCTTCAGATGCCGATGAAATTGTTAAAAAAGGCGGCTTAACCGTTATATATCAGGACGGAGGATTTAAGCTGGGGCGTGCCGTTAACTCTCTTACAACCCTTGGGGACGGCATAACGGAAGCATTTCAAAAAATCAGAATAATAAACATAATGGATATGATTGCAAACGATATAATTTCAACTTTTAGAACAAATTATGTCGGTAAATATGTAAATAATTACGCAAATAAAAAACGTTTTATAGGGGCGGTGAACACTTATTTAAAAGGTCTTGCCCAAGAGGGGCTTTTGGAAGAATCAAACACAAATGAAGTTTCCTTAAGTTATGACAAAATTAAGGCCTTTATTGAATCTAAGGGAAATTCGACCTCAAATATGAGCTATCGGGATGTCATCAAATATAACACGGGCTCAAAAATTTTATTAGACGGAGTTTGCTCTCCTACAGATTGTATGGAAGATTTAGACCTTGGTTTTTACCTTTTTCAAGCATTAGAAAGTGAGGAATAGAATGACAACAGTTGAAAGCACATTAAGGGGTACATACGGAAGAGTTTGGCTCGAGGGGGAAGAACTCGGAATTTTAAAATCTATTAATTTAAAAGTTACCCCTCAATATGAAGATGTTATAGTAGGTTTTACGGTAGACAGACAGGCGGTTTCCGTTCAATATACGGGAGATTTATCCTTTGGAGCCGTAAATTCAATTTCAAGCGAACTCTGCAATAAGTATCTTAAAAATACAAATTTAAGATTCACAATAGAGTGCAACTTATCCGATCCTGCTGCTATGGGGGATGAAGAGAGCTATACGATAAACGGGGTTACTTTTGATGAGTTTCCCCTTGCAAACTGGCAAAAAGGTTCGCTAATTGAAAAAACATTCAGTTTTAGAGCCTCTGATATTGTTATGGTTGATTTAATTGATTAGTAATTAAGTTAAGAAAGGAATTAATTATGACAGGTTTACAAGAACTGTTAAAAACTGTTGAAAAAAACTATGAGGACAGAAATAAAAGAGAAACCGCCGAATTGGAAGTCGGAGGAAAAACTTTTGAAGTTGTCCTTTTAACAAGAGCCGAAAAACTTGATTTATATTTTTCAAAAAAATCTGAAGAAGTAACCTTTAAAAGCATATACAATTGGTTAAAGCCCGTAATATATAAATGTTTGCAGCTAAAAGACCTTGCTGTTAAGGCAAAAGAAGCGGGATATATAAAAAATTATTACGATGTTATAGAGATGCTTTTTTCTCCTTGTGAGATTCAAGAAATTATATACTTCATTTTACAAAAAAACGAAATGGGCTTTGTCGCAAGGGAGGAAATTGAAGCCCAAAAAAAGCAATAGGGAAGAATTTGCTTCTCAATATGCTGGCATATTATCTTAAACGGGGGATTATGCCCGAGCAAATTCTTTCTTTGTCTTTAAGAGAGCAATTATTTTTAATTGCCGCAAAAGAAGTCGAAAAATAGTCAAAAAGGAATTTAAAATTGTTAGAAATATTAAAAAAATTTGAACAGATATTTGAACTGTTTGATTTAGCATATAATCCTTATTTGGTTCACGACCCTAATTTTGATTATGACGGTGCGGACGGGGAGCTTTTAAGGGGCGGAAGAATAAGATTTAATGAAAAATTCCCTCTTGTTTTTGAGCTTGAAGATATGATTAAAAAAATGCAGGGCAGATTTCAGAACGATTTTCCTGTCAATCAGAAAAAATCCCCTCTTATTAATCTGATAGATAGAGAAAATGTTATACAAAACGCTATTTCAAACTTAAATACAAACTCTTTGACTTTTAAAAATTCGCCAAAGATGAACAATATAAATTTATCTAAAAAGATTCCTAACGGGGTTATTGAGCCTGATTTTGCATCAGGCTCAATAATAAACCCGATTAAGGATAATTTTGCTTGCGGTTTTCCAAAAAATAAAAAAATTTTTGAAAACGATTCTTTTAATAACCTTTCAGATTCATTTTCTTTTAGTGATTTGCCGAATGCTCAAAATAATCAAATTAATAATGCTTCAAAAAATACGGCATGCGAAAAAAGCAAATCCGCAAGCAATCTCAACTTTAACAGCTCTCTTTTTTGTTCTCAAGGCGGAATAGATGATTTCGGACAGCAGTTATCAAATATTTTAAAAATTGCATCGGAAAATAAACCAAAAGAAGGGTACTAAGGAGAAACAATGCTATCTAGAAGATTAAATATAATGCTTTATTCTTCATCGGGGGGCGAACAGATAATTTTGCCGATTAACCCTGAAAAAATTGATATAAAGTATGAAAAAACCATACAAAACTTTGATGTAATAGGCTTTGGACAAGTAAATGTCATGGGGAACCCCTCGCCTTTGAGAATAAATCTTTCTCATTTTTTGCCCGAAGATGACAGTATTTTTAATACAAATTCAAGTATAATGTATGATTTTAACGGTTCTTCCGATTTTATCGAATACAGTTATACGTCAAAAAGCGCTGTTGATATTTTAAAAAAATGGGCGCTTGAAAAAACCCGCATAAGGTTGCTTATAGATGATGAATTAAACATAGAATGCATGGTTGTTTCATTTACGGAAACGATAAGAGAAAGTATATCATCTAAGCCATACGTTCTTGAACTTTTGGAATACAGAAATCCTTCCGTTCAATCACAGGACAAATTCGGACTGATAAGAAGGGTGAAAGACATTTTTATCCCCAAGGCTATTTTGATGAAAGTTGGCGACACAGCTTATTCAATAGCAGACAGATACGGGCTGGACTTTAAATCTCTGGCTGAAAAAAATGGTATTGATGATTTAAACAAAGAGTATATCGGTAAAAAAATTTATACATCAGGGGTTAAAAAAAGCAAATGAAATTTATAATTGACGGCACAGAGATAAAAACGGTAACTATAAATGCGCTTATTGAGGGGAGCATAAATTCTGTTTCAAGACATGCTTCATTTTCATACATTTACAATCCGGATGATTCCGAGTTTAAAACTTACAAGGCAAAAATCGGCTCCGATGTTGTTATAAAAAACGATAGCGGAAAAAATATATTCAAGGGGGAGGTTACTCAAATAAGTTTTCAAGCCGGAAGTAATCTTATACAGATAGAAGCACAGGACAATCTTTATAAGTTGTTAAAAACGAAATTGACCGGAAGATTCAGAGGGGCTTTGGACAGAATTATATCCAAACTTATATCTGAATTTGATATTTCTTTTATGATAATTTCATTTTTAACAACAAAAATAAATATTTTAAATCTCGGACATTTGAGCATTTACGACATAATTCATATCGCTGTTTCCAAAGTATTTGAAAAAGACGGCTTTAAAATTTATCTTGACGGAGATAACAAATTAAAAATTTTAACCCCCTATATAGATTCGGTCAAAAGAGAATTTTATGCAAAGCGGGATATAATTCAAGCTTCATATTCATGTGATGAAAAATCAAACATTTCAAATATAAAAACGTCGGGAGATGACGCCATTGTTTCAGGATGTGTCATAAGAGTTATTGACAATGAAATCGGAGCTTTGGGAGATTTTATTGTCGAATCGGACAGACACACCTATTCCGATATTCATTTAATGGAACTTAAATTAAAAGAAAGGAAAATTTCCCTATGAACTATTGGGCTTATGAAATTTTAAACACAATAAAAAATGACGTTAATTCCAATCATTACAGAGGTTTTAAAATTTGCACGGTGAAAACGGTCGAGCCCTTGATTTTTACTTTTGAAGGTAACGACATAGGAACAAAAGAAGAGGACACGGTTTATATTCATCCTCTGTTTTTGCCGCCGTTAATTGAACTTGAAGAAAATGTACTGCTTGAATTGCAAACTTTTAATAATTCGAGTGCGTATAATTCGCCTGCTTTTAGCGCACAAATTGAAGGGTCAATTCCTAATTTTATAAAGGAATTTTATTTATTTTTTAAAAATTGGCAACAAACTTACGTTTTAGCTCCCGGGGACAAGGTTATTGTCTATGAGCTCGGGGATAACAAATATTTTGTTATTCAAAAGGTTGTTCAAGATGTTTTAAAGGAGAAAAATAATGAGCTTTAATTTTATACCGATTACATTAGAAAATGAAAATACGCAAGAAACTTTACCTGTTTTTTATGAATTTGCAAGAAATTTAGACAATTTAAATCTTCTTGTTAAAGACGGGAAATTTTATACGGTATCGAAAAACGACGCACTTAAAATATGGATTTTAAAAGCGTTAAACAAAGAAACCTCAAGATATGAATACCGTGCGTATACGGAAAATTACGGGAACGAAATAAGAAAGCTTTTCGGGCGCAGGCTAAAATCCCCTCTTTTTAAATCCGAACTGCAAAGATATGTCGAAGAAACACTTCTTGTGAACCCTTATATAAAAAAACTAAGCAATTTTACATTTAACAAAAACGGTTCGCATGTTAAGGCAACATTTCTTGTAACAACAGTATACGGCGAGTTTGAACACAAAATTGAAATAGAAAACTAATAAGGAGAATAAAATGACTACAAAAGAAGAAATTCAAACAAGTATAAATTCAAGGCTAAAAACCTTGCCTACGCAAATAGAAGGGGGAACAATTCAAGATATTGTCGGCTCTGTCAGCTATGAACTTGCAAATATTATAGATACAAGAGTTGAAGTCGTTCTTGATAATGCTTTTGTGGCTACGGCAGATGAAGAACATCTTGAAATGAAGGGCAAAGAACTTGGCATTGAAAGAAAAGACGCTTCTTTTGCCCATGTAGTCGCAAAAATTACAAACGCTGCCCCAAATGCACTGATTCAAACAAATATCAGAGCCCTCACCAATAGCGGACTTGTATTTAAAGTAATTGAAGAAAAGGCTGCCGATGAATCGGGAAATGCCTATGTAACAATGGAATGTTTAACTCAAGGAACGGTCGGAAACATTGCAAAAGGCGAGTTAAACCGCTTTCAGGAAACTTACATAAATTTTGAAGACGCCAAAATTACAAATGAAAACATGGGGTTTGACGGTTTTGACAAAGAAAGTGTTGAAGCTTACAGAAAAAGAATCCTTGAATATTTAAAAGATGATGCTTGCAATTCAAATATAGCGGATTATATTGCTTGGGCAAAATCTGTTATAGGGGTTGAACGGGTGGTTGTTCAAGACGCATTTAAAGCCGGAGCGGGACATGTAAATGTTTATATATCAGCTGTTAATAATCAAAATGTTTCCGATGATTTAATTTCAAAAGTTAAAAAAACCCTTGAAGCTGAGCAAATAATTAACGCTATAGTAAACGTCTTTCCGCTTGAATATTTTAAAATTAATATCAGTGCGGATTTAACAATTGAAAACGGTACAAACACCGAAGCAATTAAGAAAGAATTTTTAGAGAAACTTAATATATATTTAAGTGAATCTGCTCATACGGTTTCTTATCTTTATATCTCAAATTTACTATTTGAAACAAAAGGGGTTTTGGATGTTGAAAATTATCTTTTAAACGGTTCGAATTCAAGCGTTGCAACAGGCGAAATTCAAGTTCCCATTGCGGGAGATATTATTTTAAATTCATCAATCAGGAGTGTATAATTATGGCTTTAAAGAAAAATTTGCCGGAATTTGTGGCTGAAGAACCTTTTATTAAAGAGATTCTTGAGGCTATCGAACCGGAAATCGACAAAATTAAATTAAGGCTTTCCGATATCCTTCTTGAAAATTGCGTAACGACCGCAAGCGAAGAAGGAACAGGAAGATTTGAAAAGGATTATTCTATCAAGGTAAACGCTAATTTTACGCTTGATGAAAGAAAAAAAGAAATAATTAATAAAATGCTTGCAAAAAAACGTCTTACAAGGGTTGAACTTGCAAATTTTATTAAAAGAAATATCGATAACGGGCAGTATTACATTTCAAATTATGCCGAAAAATATAGATTTCAGGTTATGTTAACAGACGAAAAATATGTAAGAAGCCTGTATAATGCGCTTTTAAAGGCGCGCCCCGCACATCTTGTTTTTGATGTTGTACTCGTTGCATATGAGAGAAGGTGCGGAACATTCAGATGTAATCAAAAAAATATATAAAGGAGAAAATTATGTATGAAAAAACAGTATGGGTTGACCAGAAAGTAGAAAACCCCAGAACTTATGATGTTTTAACCAATCCGGACAGGACATTAACCTTGCTTGATGCGTTCGGAGAGGTAACAGCCTTAGGAACGCCTGTCAATGCCAAAAATATGAATCATATTGAAGAAGGTATTGAAGCAATAGATTTAAGAACCTCAAAACTTGAAGTCGATTGTTCTCTCGATGCCCTCAACCAATCCAAAGCCCTATTCACGGGCACAGAGTCAGAGATTGAGGAAGTGTATAAAGACATTAAAAGATACGAGAGGTCAAGTTTTGACAAATCTAAAATAGAAATTGTAGGGAGCGGGGAGAATGCGCCTATTGTTACGGACGATGGAATTTTAAAAATCAAAAAAAGCGGGAGTACAGCAAGGCATGCTATGACGTATGAAAGCGTTGAAAGGCTCGAAGTTGAGGGGACGGCTTTTTTTGGTGAGGACAAAGACGGGCAGACTGTTTTAGAATTCAGATTCGGCGCGGTTGATGAAGAGGCAAATTCGGCCGGGCTTAGGTTTGAAAGCGGCGGGAAACTTTATTGGAGCATTAACCTTGTCCCTATTACTTTAGACGGAATTGAAAAAGGGGAAAAATTTAGCTTTCATGCGGTTGAAACGGGCGAATATGCACTTTTAGAAGTTAATTTTAGAGGGGAAGTCAAGAAAAGCGAATCAACAAGAACAATAACCTTAGGGCAAATGAAATCAGGGCTTAGTGTAGGAAATCTTTATTACTTATCGCAAGAAAATATTTTTACTGGTGAAATAGATTTAAAAAGTATTGTTGCAAAGGTAAATAATGACGTATACACATTTAATAAAACAGGAATTGACACAATTTTTGAAAACACTTATACAACAAGCGGGACTGCGGACGTTACAGAAGATGGGATAGCCACAATTTTAAAAGGGGGTACAAACTTTATTAAATATGGAGAGTTCGATTTTGGAAAAGAGAATGTAATTGAAGTTATGGCTGTTTGCGGACATTTGGCGCCACAGACAAGCACGGCTTCCCCTGTTTGCGTACTTGAAGGCAATACATTCTTGAGTATATATAGAGGTACGAATAAAAGAACACTTTCAGGGCATTATTCCCTTGCCGGGGCAGACCCTGTATATTTTGGACTTACTGATTTAAGAGCAGATGATTATAAAATAATTTTAAATATATTAGAAGATAAATTTAGGGTAGATGTTCTAACTTCTGATGATATTTTTATAAAATCTGTTGAGCAAAATGTTGCGCTAGGCATTAAAAAAGGCTCTGTTTATACGGGCTGGGGGTTAGGTGGTGCAATGGGAGTTGATTTAAACACGGTTAAAGTCATAGTTGATGGCCATCTTGTATATGCGCCCTGTTTAAAAATTCCCTATACTTTATCTGAAACAGGCTCAAAAATTGTTGACGGTAAATATAGAGGGAGATTGAAAGACTTATTTAAGTTAGAAGGGTATGCGCCATATTATAGCATATCTTCTAACTATCCATTTAAAATAATAGGTAACCCCCTTATTACAACAACAACAGCTTCTAATTTCACGGCGGATGATTTTCTATACAAAGTAATTCAAGTTAAAGACGCTAAAAATTATGAAATTAATTTTAAATCAAGTTGCCCCACACAGCCTAGCGCAATTACATATATTTTTGAGCTTTATCTTTTTGGCGATACTGATAAAATCACATGCAGATATGATGCAGACGGAAAAATAAGAATTGAGCATAAATCAAGCGGGGTTAATAATTTTTCCCAACTTATAGACTATGCAGGCGATATAAACGGAAATTTGAAATATGATAACGGCGCATTTACTTTAACTTTAAACGGGCAGACATACACTCATAGAAATACCACGCCTTGTGATTTAACAGACGGCACGTATGTATTATTTCTTGGAAGAAAAAACACGGAAGCACAGCCCGCAGATGCCGCCCCCTTTAATGGCACAATAAATTTAGAGAATTTTAAATTTTCAATAAACGGCGAGTCTGTTATTTCTAAAAAATCTGATTTTACTTTACCTATTGGCGAAATATACGGGATGATAGAACAAAATAAAGAGGAAGTAACCACTTTATATCAAGAAACCCCGCACATAACAAAAAGCTACACGGACGACGCAGGGGGCGGGTACAATCTTTATTCTAACGGCTTTTTAGAGCAATGGGGAATTGTAAAGGGCAATAATGGTGTTTCTGTTACTCTTTTTATGCCGTATAAAAAAACTGATGGGCAAGAATTCCCCGATTATGCAATTACAATTACTCCCGCGAACGGGGTAGTCGCAGCGGCAGGGGGTTGGACTTATTTTGGAACAGGCTCCATAACAGAAACAGGGTTTAAAGTAACAGCTCACGGATACGACCAAAGCCCGACCCATGTATATTGGATGACAAAAGGGTATATTTCTGTTGAGTCTGCTTAAATTTATGAAAGGAAAAAAATAAAATGCAACAATTAAAAAAACCATTTACGCAGGAGCAGAAAGACTTTTTTATTTCTGTTTCAAACAAACTGGGGCAAAGGACGGTAGAAACGAATGAAGCCTTGTATTCGCTTGAAGATTGCGAAATTATGGGCAAGAAAGACATTGAAATTGATGTGTTGGAATTTGTGGAAGTTGAAATCGAGGAGAAAAGCCCTGTGTTTGATGAAGAGGGGAACCCGCAATTTAATGAGGACGGCACACAAAAATATAAGACAGAAAAGAAAAAGGTTAATAAGCCTGTTTTTATTGAAATCGAGAAAGAATTTCAAGAGCCCCAATTTGACGATGAGGGGGCGTATATAGGCGATGTTACAAAAAAAGTAAAAACTAAGATTCAAAAATCGCATAAAGAAAGGATAACGATAGATTATCCGATACCCGACCCTGATTTTGAACAGAAAATAATAGAAAAGAAAAGAGAAGCTTTAAGCAACCTATCGTTAACTAAAAGGGAAGTTTTTCTTGCTCTTTATGAAGCTAAAGGGATAACGCCCGATGAAGTCAAAGCGCAGATAGACGACCCCGCGCAATTAATCGAATTTGAATATGCGAATGAATATTACAGAGGGAACCCGCTTGTTGATTTAATCGGCGCAAAGCTCGGATATTCAACGGATGATTTAAATTATTTATTCATAAATCACGAGTTACCTAACAAGGAAGTAGAAAATGACAAGGAGAATCAAAATGTTTAGAAAAATTATCACTTATTCGGTTGTTTTTGCAATGTTTCAAGGTTTATGTTATGCGGGGGAACAGCTCCCTGTGCAAAACATCGAAAACACAAAGGGTTTTGCCTCAATTAATTATGACAGGCAAGACAGCGACCAAACGGGCATACAGCGCATAATAAACGACCATAGCGCATTCAACATTAATATTTTAATCGTTAAAAAAGGAGCCCTGTTTAAGGGGAAAAACAATGTTGAAGATACAAACGAGGAGAATAAAGGTGTTGAATGATTTAAGCTTAATTGAATATCAAGGGCAAAAATATATAACTTGGTATGAGGATGAAGAATATTACATAGGATTTTCAGAAATCCCCGACATTGAATCTAAAATTATAAATAAAAATGTGATGACAAAAGAACAGATAAAAGAAGCAAAGAAAAAACCGCTTTTTTTAAATAACGATGTTAAAGTTCTTCTTTCAGACATTAAAAAACAAAAGTCATACCCTTTTGAAATTAAAAAAGGGTATGACTATGACGGCGCAACAATACATAAACTTTTTTGGCGCCTTGTGGGGCATAAAGAGGATATAAGATTCAAAATCCCCGCATTAGTGCATGATGTATTGTGTGAAAATCATAATTATGTTAATTATGACCGTTATTTTGCAGATAAAATATTTGAACGGCTCCTCTATGTTGCGGACACTTGCGCCCCTATACGCTTTTTAATGTTTCATTCGGTTGACAACTTCCAGAAATTTTGTGGTTGGAAAAATGAGGAAACAGAATGAATTTAACTTTAACTTGCGAACTTATGGGAATCTTACTTACTGTGATTCTCGAGGGGCTTTATGTTGCCTATAAAATGGGGAGATTTGAAGAAAAATTGAACTCCCTTGAAAAAAAACAAGATAAACACAACAACCTGATTGAAAGAATGGCAACCCTTGAAGCAAGCGCAAAAGCGGCACATCATAGATTGGATGATATTGAAAAA
>CAYUWO010000035.1:0-13886 GCA_964448535.1 uncultured Gammaproteobacteria bacterium
TAAATATATTTTAAGAATATCCTACATACGCCACATTTTAATCAATATGTTGCGTAGCTTCAAAATGCTCTTGTTATGGAGAGTTTGGCGCATAAATTTTAATATTAAAATTAAAAGTATAACATTTTTTAATATATATAAATACCTTTAATTATTTGTGCTAATATATATTTTGGCAGATTAAACAATATAAACGCAACATATTGATTAAAATGTGGCGTTACATTTTATCAAAACATAAGCTTATCTGCTAAACAAGATAAACATGCCAATCGGGAGAAAGCACAATGGATGTATTAATAACTACGTCAAGTTTTGGAAAAAATGACGACAGCCCTTTGAAATTATTGTCAAAAAACAATCTCGGCTATGTCCTAAATCCTTTTAAACGAAAAATAACCGAGGAGGAACTTGCCAATCTGGTTTTAGAACACAAGCCGAAATATCTTATAGCGGGAACGGAAAAAATAACGTCAAGGGCGCTTGATATTATGAAAAACTCCGTTAAAATCATTTCCCGCTGCGGAATCGGCACGGATAATATAGATTTGGAATATGCAAAAAAACTTGATATAAAAGTTAAAAATACGCCCGATGCGCCCACAAAACCCGTTGCGGAATTAACCCTCGGGGTAATTTTGGATTTATTGAGAAAAATTTCATACGCAAATAGTTCAATAAGAAAAGGCGAATTTGAAAAGCCAATGGGGAATTTGCTCTGGAATAAAACCGTCGGGCTTATAGGCTGCGGGAGAATAGGGAGCCATCTTGCAAAATTGCTCCAGCCTTTTGAATGTAAGATAATAGGATATGACCCTTTTGTTAAAGCTCATCCGTTAATAACCCTTAAATCTTTTGATGAAGTCGTAAAAGAAGCTGATATTCTTTCTCTGCACATACCGTTTAGCGAAGAAAACAAACATATAATAAATAAGAGCGTGTTATCCGAAATGAAGAAAAGTGCCTACCTGCTTAATATATCAAGGGGCGGGCTCGTCTGTGAGAGCGACCTTGTTTCAGCTCTTAAAAACAATGAAATCAAAGGTGCCGGGCTCGATTGCTTTGAAGAAGAGCCATACAGGGGAGAGCTTATAAATTTCAACAATGTTGTTTTAACTTCCCATATAGGTTCTTATGCAAAAGAAGCACGCTTGAAACAAGAAATTGACAGCGTTAAAAACATTTTGGAGGAATTATGCCAAAAGTTATAGTTACGGGCGCTTCGGGCTTTGTCGGAAGCCATGTGGCAGATACGCTCAGCGATAAAAATTACGAAGTTGTTCTGTTTGACATTGTCGAATCAAAATATAAAAAAACTAATCAGATTTTTATCAAAGGAAACTTGCTTGACAAAAATCTTCTTGATGAAATTTTATACGGGGTTGATTTTGTTTATCATTTCGGCGGAATAGCGGACATTGATTATTCGGATAAATTTCCCTATGATACGCTCAATACAAACATTATGGGCACGGTTAATTTAATTGAATCGTCTTTAAAAAACAAAATAAAAAGGTTTATGTTTGCTTCAAGCGTATATGTTCACTCCGACAAGGGCGGGTTTTATTCCGCAAGTAAAAAAGCGTGCGAAGATATAATAGAAAATTATTCAAAAACAAGGGGCTTAAATTATACCATTTTAAGGTACGGCACATTATACGGGAGCCGCTCGAATATTAAAAACGGGTGTTACCGTATAATCAAAAATATACTTGAAAATCAAACATACAGTTACGACGGCACGGGAAAGGAAATGAGAGAGTTCATCAACGTATTGGACGCCGCAAAAATAAGCGTGGAATGCCTTGATGAAAAATATAAAAACGAGTGTTTAATTTTGACCGGAGCGGAAAAAATGAGAATGGACGATCTCATAGAAATGATAAAAGAAATTACCAAGCGCAGAGTTAAAGTTGAATATCTTAGAAATAACAACCCGCTTCACTACAACATCACCCCTTATAACTACACTCCGAAACTCGGCAAAAAGATAATTTCTAATCCGTATATAGACATAGGACAGGGGTTAATCGAGCTTATAAAAGAAGTTATAAAACAGGAGAACATTTATGAGTATGATATGCCTATCACACTTAATAAATAACGAATTAAGCCGTTATAACAACCAAAAAAATATATCGGTTGAAAATTATAAAAACAACGAAAAGAAAATTTCAATGCCCCTGCATAGTGGCACTCATGTTGATTTTCCTCTGCATGTTTTAAAAAATGCAAAGTCGTTGTCTGATTATGATATAAACGATTTTATATTTAAAAAACCTCATATTGTAAAAATCAGGAGCGATAAAAATTATATAGAAACCAAAAATTTAAAAGACATTTCAAATGATGTTGATTTAATTATCTTTAAAATTGAAAATTCCCCCAAAAGAAATCAAGATAGCTACGCTTTAAATAATACGGGCATAAATTACGACACGGCAAAACAAATAAGGCTGCTTTTCCCCCGTCTGAAAGCCGTGGGGATAAACAGCATGTCAATAAACGCATATCAAAATAAAGATGAAGGAAAAAGGGCGCATTTGGAATTTTTAGGGAAAAAACCCGAGATTTTGATTATTGAGGATATGAAACTTGATGAATTAAAAAATTATAAATTAAAAAAAGTAATTGCTGCTCCTCTTCTTATAGAGGGGGCAGACGGTGTGCCGGTAACAGTTTTAGGAGAAATTGAAGAATGAATTTTGAAGCCATATTTTTTGATTGGGACGGAGTTATAACAGATTCGGTTAATATAAAAACGGAATCGTACTGTGATATGTTTAAAGAATTCGGGCATGATATCTTAGAAAAAGTTAAACGGCACCATTTGCAAAATGGAGGCGTGAGCAGGTTTGAGAAATTTAAACTTTATTATAAGGAGTATCTCGGGACAGAAATTAATCAGGAAAAAATAAACGAGCTTGCGGACAGGTTTTCAAATTTGGTCAAAACAAAAGTTGTAAATGCCCCTTTCATAGAGGGTGCGCTTGAAACTATAAAAAGCGAATATCAAAAGGGGACAAAGCTTTTTATAGTGTCGGGAACTCCAACGGATGAGATACAAGAAATTGCAAAATTAAAAGGGATAGAAAAATATTTTGTTGAGATATGTGGCTCTCCAAAAAAGAAGGGTATATGGGTAAAAGAACTTTTGGATAAATATGCCTTGAGCCCCGATAAGTGCATTTTTATAGGGGACGCCATGGCGGATTATAACGCCGCCAAAGAAAACGGGCTTGAATTTTTGGGGATAAAAATCCCTTCCTCTGAAACAGAGTTTCCTTTTGGCACAACGATTAAAAGAAAGGTGGAATTATAATGAACACAAAAGAAACAAGGATTGAAAACGGCTTTTATAATGACAAAACAAAACAAATGAAATTTATAACCCGCAAAGACCCTTATAAAAGCTTAGCAGAGCTTTTAGGAGAAAGATATGTTCAGTATAGAAAAAAATGGGTCGAAACTTCAAGCGGAAAAGACATGTTGAATTTCCCGCTTCATCTTGATATGGCAATTAATGACGCATGTAACATAAAATGTCATTTTTGCCCGCATTATCTGACAGATGATGAAAGAGGTTATAAGCTTGGGGGGGGGGGGGATTCTTCCTTTAGATATTTATACAAAAATTATTGATGAAGGGGTTAAAAACGGCCTTTGCGCATTGAGTTTCGGACCCATATCGGAGCCGTTGCTTGTTTCAAACTTGGAAGAATATATAAGCATTGCAAAAGCAAAAGGAATTATTGACATTATTCTTTACACAAATGCTCATCTTTTAACTTATAAAAGAGCAAAAAGCCTTATAAACGCCGGACTGACTTGGATAAACATTTCAATCGGGGCAACCGCAAAGAAAACTTACGAATCTATGAGAGATTATTCAAATTTTGATAAAGTATTAAAAAACACGCTTGATTTTTTGAAAGCAAAACAAGATTTAAACTCGCCGTTACCCATGGTTAGAGTAAGCTTTGTTAACACAAAACAAAACACGAATGAACTTAGCGGTTTTATTGATTTTTGGATAGATAAAGCGGACGTAGTTTCTATTCAAAATTTAGTAAATTTACATAAAAATACAACAAATGAGCTCAAATTCAAACAGGATTTTTATATAGAAATAGAGGATACAAGCGACAAAACGCAAAAATTCTGCTCACAGCCGTATCAAAGGCTTTTAATAAGGTATAACGGAGATATCACGCCATGCTGCAGATTTTTAGGGTTAAATCAGGTTTTTGGAAACGTATATAAAGACAAAATATTTGATGTATACAACAGTAAAAAAATGAAAGAATTTAGGGCAAATTTAAACACAAAAAAAAGAACAAAAGCATGTTCTGATTGTTTGAATGCGATTTGTCTTGAATAAAAAAGGAGCGGATTATCTTATGAAAAACATAGTTCTTTTGACCGCAAAGGGTTCAAACACATCAATAAAAAACAAAAACTTAATTGAAATAGAAGGAAAAACTTTTCTCGGGTGGCAATTAAGCGCCGCTAAAGAATCTTGTTACATTGACGAAATTTTTGTTTCAACCGAATGTCCGAAAATCAAAGAGGAGGCTTTAAAATACGGAGCAAAAATTATAGACAGACCCTCTGATTTAGCCCAAAAGTTTACAAATCACGGGGATGCGATTTTGCATGGGGCAATTGAAGCAAGAAAAATGTTAAACGAAGAAATAGGCATTGTTACTGTTTTGCTTGGTAACAGTGCCTATAACAGAGGGGTTGACATAGATAAAACGATTGAAATTTTAAATAATAACTTGAATGCAACTTCCTCAATGACAGTCTGGCAGGCGCAGGACGACCACCCGTACAGAGCGATGAAAATCAATGCGGAAGGGTATTTGGAAGGGTTTTTAAAATTGGATTCGACCGACACAAACAGACAAAGTTACCCCGATATATACTATTACGATCAAGGGCCATGGTCTGTAAGATATGAAACCCTTTTAAAATCCAAAAAAGGTGAAACAGGTCCCGCCTGCTGGTGGTGGATGGGCGATTATTGCATTCCGATTGTCAGAAACTGGGTAACCGGAAAAGATGTCCACACGCTGCTTGATATTGAAATGACAAGAAATTGGCTCAAGGGGAAACTTTGGGAATTACTATGAAAAGTGAAAAATTTCCATAGCTGTTCTAACGCAAACGGCAAGGTTTATATTTTTGTGATACAAATATATGATAAAATATTATTTTCATATTAAAATAATATCATCAAGGAGAAATGATGATAACAAAAAAACCCGATTGCAAAATATCCGATATAAATTGCGCCAAAAGAACCATTGATATGGAAATCGACACCCTTAATAAATTGAAAGAGGGGCTTGATTCCTCTCTCAGCCTCGCCCTTGATTTAATGCAAAATGCAAAAGGGAGAATAATCATAACGGGTATGGGAAAATCAGGACACATAGGTAAAAAGATTGCCGCTTCTTTGGCGTCCACCGGCACTCCGTCTTTTTTTGTACACCCCGCCGAAGCAAGCCACGGAGATTTAGGGATGATAACAGAAGATGACGTTATTGTTGCAATTTCAAACAGCGGGGAATCAAAAGAGCTTGTTGACATTTTAAATTATGCAAAAAGATTTGGGATAAAACTTATATCAATTACAAAAAACCCAAAAAGCACCCTTGCTAAAGCGGGAGATGTGATTTTATTGCTTCCGAATAACGGTGAAGCTTGCCCCCTCGGGCTTGCCCCAACCAGCTCCACTACGGCAACTCTTGTCTTGGGGGATATTTTAACAACCGGACTTATCAAAAGAAAAGGGTTTACCGAATCTGATTTTAACGCAAGGCATCCCGGGGGTAAATTAGGCTCAATTTTGCAAAGGGTATCCGATTTAATGCATGTGGGAGATGAAATGCCTATTTTGGATGAAAATGTCGATATGCAAAAAGCTGTTATAGAAATGACCTCAAAAAGGCTCGGGTGCGTCGGGTTTACAAACAGTGCGGGCGAATTAACGGGGATGTTAACCGACGGGGATTTAAGACGGTGGTTAACCCCTGAGATTTTAAATAAAAAGGCTATAAGCCTTATGACAAAAAATCCGAAAACAATTTCGAAAGACTGTATGACGTCCGAAGCGATTAAGATTTTGCATGATAAAAAAATAACAAACATTTTCGTTGTGGAAAACAATAAACCTATTGGCGTTGTTCATATCCATGACCTTTTAAATCAGGGAGTTGCATAAATTAATGCTTTTATTTATAAATTATTTCAAACAAAAATTGTTTAATAAAATAAAAGGGTAAAACTTTAATGAGCATACATCTACAAATTGTTACAGGCTTGATTTGCGGGCTCGTTTTCGGGTTTTTTACGCTTGCTTCTTCGGTTAATTCAAAAGAGCGAATGCTTCTGTCTTCTTGGGATTCTTTAGTGCAGGCTTTAAACATCAGATATATGAAACTTAAAAATGTTCTTAATTTTTTAAAAAAACATATGAATGAGCTTCACTATGAAATAACAACTCTGATTCAACTCTGCGACAGCGCAATTGATTCCCCCGCTTCAATTTCTGATATCGCAGAAAGGCTTATGACAGAGAATCGTATTAACTATAAATTAGAAATAATAAAAACCGGCATGTTTAATTACCCCTCGCTTGATTCGGACTCTGAGGCACAAAAGGCAATTGATGCGATAATTGAAAGTGAGATATCCGTTGGAGAAGCAATTAGAAAATATAACGCAATAAACCTTGATTATAAAGTATGCCTTGATACTTTCCCTTTTTCTTTTGTGGGCTGGCTTTTAAATAAAAACAGCGAAATCATCCCGTTTTCCGTATCAATGGCGGAGGAATTTGCGGATAACTATATAGATGAAGATAAAATTTAGCTCCCTTATTTTATTATAAAAGCACCTTACTTTATTATCTTTGCAATTTAAGCGCATAGTTATGAGCCTTTAGCTCAATCGTATCATCAATGTTTTTAAGCTCAATTTCGCACATATATTTTGTTTTTAGAGCGAGCCCGATTAAATAATCGCAAAAAACCGGGTTTTTAGGAAGAACGGGACCATGGAGATATGTGCCAAAAACATTTTTTTCTCTTGCGCCTTCTTTTTTGCCGTGTCCGTCGTTTCCGCCCCCTTTATATAATTTAACTAAAGGTTTTGTTTCGCCTTCAAGAAAGGTTAATCCGCTATGGTTTTCAAAACCCGCTATTGTGCCAAAATACGGGCTTATCCCCGATACATTTCCTATATATCTTTTTTTGCCGGCAACCGTATAAACATCCAAAAGTCCGATTCCATTGAGCCTTTCCCCGTTCCATGGCTGATAAAACTTTCCTAAAAGCTGATATCCCCCGCAAATGGCGAGAAAAACTTTATTTTTTTCTTTTGCATCTTCCAAACAGCTTTTGTTTTTTTGAAGTTCAGCCGCCGCCATAATCTGCTGCCCGTCCTGACCGCCGCCAATAAAAAACATATCAAACTCGCAAGCGTTTATTTTTTCACAGGTTCTGATTTCTTCAACAAAAACATCGATGTCCCTTTGGGCGCACCTATGTTTTATTGCGGTAATATTTCCCTTGTCGCCGTATATATTTAACAAATCGGGATAAAGATGGGCTATTTTAAGAGTGTAATTTTTGGGGGTCAAATTGTTCCCCCCGCATTTAATTTTTTAACTTCAAGCGTAATTTTTTGAATGGCTTCATCAGGCGTTACTGTTATAACTTCTCCGCCCGCTCTTGTTTTAAACTCAACAAGCCCGTCTTTTGCCGTTTTTCCGACTGTAATCCTATAGGGGAAACCGATTAAATCGGCGTCTTTAAATTTAACCCCCGCTCTGTCTGCCCTGTCGTCAAGAACAACTTCAACCCCTTCTTTTTGAAGTTTTTCATATATATCAAGAGCCATATTTTTTTGTTCCTCCTCTTGAATATTAACAGGGATAACTACGCAATGATACGGCGCAATCGCAAGGGGCCAAATAATTCCGAAATCGTCATGGTGTTTTTCAACCGCAGCCGCCGCCGTTCTTGTGATTCCTATTCCGTAACAGCCCATTATATAGGGTTTATTTTGTCCGTTTTCGTCCGTATAATAAGCCTTCATAGGTTCAGAGTATTTTGTGCCGAGTTGGAAAATATTCCCGACCTCAATCCCTCTTGTAATATGCAGGGGTTTTCCGCATTGGGGGCATTTTTCACCTTCTTTAACCAAAGATAAGTCAATAAAATCGTATTCTTTTTTAAAACTGTAACCGACTTTATGCTTGTCGGGCTCATTTATTCCGACAACAAAATTCCTCATGCCCTTAGCGGATAAATCAAACAAAACTTTAATCTTATCTTCTAAACCTATATACGACAAAAACCCCGCTTCAGAACCTGTTATGTCTTTTACCTCATCATCGGTAGCTTTTCTGATTTCAAGCCCGCAAACGGCATTTAAAAGCTTTGTTTCTTCAACTTCTTTATCTCCTCTTATCATGACCATAACGGGTTTTGAATCTATAATATAAAGCACGGATTTTAAGATATTATTTTCGCCCGTGCCTAAAAATTTCGCTAAATCTTTTATGGTTTTAACATTCAAAGTGTCAATGGTTTCTTCTTTTTCAAATTTCCCTGTTGTAATTTCATCGTTTAATTTTGACACGGCATGGTTAGAGTTAGCGCTGTAATCACACTCTTCGCAATAAAAAACATCGTCTTCTCCCGCTTGGGTTTTGGTTAACACCATAAATTCATGGCTTACTTTTCCGCCGATAGCGCCCGAATCAGATTGAACAGGTTTTGTTTCAAGCCCGCACCTGTCAAAAATTTTCTTATAAGCTGTCCACATATTTTTATATTCTTCATCAAGGCTTTCTTGGCTTGTATGAAAGCTGTACCCGTCTTTCATGATAAATTCCCTGCCTCTCAAAAGTCCGAATCTCGGACGGATTTCATCCCTGAATTTTAACTGGAATTGATAAAGGTTAACGGGAAGCTGCCTGTATGAAGTTAAAATGCCGTCCGTTATTGAAGTTATAACTTCTTCATGCGTGGGACCCAAGCACAATTCAGCGTCATGCCTGTCTTTCATTCTTAAAAGTTCCTTGCCGTAAACTTGCCATCTGCCGGATTTTTGCCATAGTTCCGCAGGCTGTACAAAGGGCATTAAAAGCTCTTGAGCGCCCGCTTTATTCAATTCTTCACGGGCAATTTGCTCAATTTTTGAAATAACTCTTTTCATCAAAGGAAGATAGGAGTATATTCCGTTTGCAAGTTTTTTAATATATCCCGCTCTGACAAGAAGCTTATGGCTTACGGCTTCTGCATCCTGCGGAAAATCTCTTAAGGTTTGAACAAAAAGTTTACTCATCTTCATAAAAATTTATTCCTTATTCAAGTTTTTAGATGATTATAACACTAAAATGAAGCGGCGCTCATGTTTCAAGTTATGCGGCAACTTTCCGGATGATTATAATACTAAATTAAAGCGCGCGCTTTTTAATTAAGCGCGCGCTAAATATGTTTAAAGGTTTTCATCCGGATTCGGGCTATCTTTTCTGACTCCCTGATCTGTAGGGCGGTAGGGTCCTTCCTCAACTCCGCCGCTCCCCGGAATAATTTTACCCGCCGTTTCAAGGCGTTCAATTTCTTCATCGGTTAACCTTTTATATCTGTCATTTGGAGTAACTTTTTCGTTATAGCTCGGCGAAAGGTCAAACCAGCCGTTATTATAATGAATTTCTCTTACTCCGAAAACATGCTCATCTTGCGCAGGGTCAAAATATCTTTTTACTATTTGATATATTTTTAATTTAGGATTGTCCGAATAAATTTTTCTTGAATAGTAAGGGACATAATCCTTATCCGTAGCCTGACGAAGCATTCTCGCCGTATCGACAATTTCGAGAGCTTCCTGAGAGTAACCCGTTCCCTGCAAAGTTTTAATATCGGATGATGTAAATTCCTGAATATAAGCGTATGCGGCAGGAACTGTTAACATTGCGCAAATAAGCAAAATTGCTTTTTTCATAAATTTTCCTCTAAGATTATACTTCACTAATATTATATACGGTTTTTTCATTTTCACCAACTATGTGAACAAAATTTACTTCAAATCGTCTAAAATTATTCTTTCAAATTCGTCAAGCAGAACATTTTCATCAACTTTTTTTATAAGTTCTCCCTTTTTAAAAATGTATCCTTCCCCGTTTGCCCCCGCTATTCCGTAATCCGCATCTTTTGCTTCATTAGGACCGTTAACGGGGCAGCCCATTGTGGCAATTGTTAAAGTTTTGTTGAGATTTTTAAACCTTTCTTCAACTTTGTGAGCAAGAGAAATTAAATCAATTTTACATCTTCCGCAGGTGGGGCATGAAATAAAGTTTACCCCCTTTTTTCTCAAATTAAGCGCCCTTAAAATGTCATACCCCGCCCTTACTTCTTCTGTGGGATTTTCCGTTAACGAAACCCTTATGGTATCTCCGATTCCTTCGGATAAAAGAGCGCCGATTCCAATTGACGATTTAATCAATCCTCCTCTCAAGGTTCCCGCCTCGGTTACTCCCAAATGGAGCGGGTAAGGAATTAAATTATAAATTTTTCTGTATGCCTCTATCATCATCATGACATTTGAGGATTTAAGAGAAACCTTTATAAGGCGGAAATCTTCTTCTTCGAGGATTTTTATGTTATCAAGCGCGCTTTTAACCATTTTTTCGGCTAAATTCATCGAAGTATCAGAATACAGATATTTTTCAAGCGAACCCCCGTTAATTCCTATTCTAATCGGTATATTTCTCTTTTTTGCCACGGCGACAACTGATTTTACATGCTCGCCTCCTCCGATATTCCCCGGGTTTAGCCTGAGCCCGTCAACCCCCGAATCAAGCGCCCTGATTGCAAGTCTGTAATCAAAATGAATATCCGCAACAATAGGGATATTCACTTTGTTTTTAATTTCTTTTAAGGCATCTGCACAGACCGGGTTTAAAACGGCAAGACGGACAATCTCGCACCCTTCTTCTTCAAGCTCTTTAATTTGCTTTACGGTTTTTTTAACGTCATCTGTCGGGGTGTTTGTCATTGATTGAACGGAAATATCAGCTCCCGCACCGATTTTTATATCTCCTATTTTTATTTGTATTTTGTTCATAATTTGCAAAATCCTGCCTTTTTGTTATTATTGTAGCATGAAAATTGCTTGTATATCTGATATCCATGGAAATAGGCTTGCGCTTTTAAGGGTTATTGAAGATTTGATTCAAAACCGCACCGACAAGCTTTTTGTGCTTGGCGACCTTGCTATGGGCGGTTATGACCCTAATTTTGTAATTGAAAAGTTTTTCGATTTAAAAATTTTAGACCCTGATGATATTGAAATTATTCAAGGTAATACCGACAGGCTGATTTTTGAATATTCCAATGAACTTTTCAAAAAAATGGTTCAAATAAACCCTCTTATGGCATACGCCCTTCAACAGGATATAAAAGAAATAAAAAAAGAAAATGTCGAAAAATTAAAAACGCTTAAAGAAAATAAAATTGTTGAGATATACGGGGTTAAATTTATGCTCTGCCACGGTTCGCCAAGAAGACAGGATGAAAATATCCTGCCTGATACCCCTGTCAACACCGTTGAAGATGCGGTTTCAAATTGCGGGGCGGATGTTATTGTATGCGGGCATACGCATATTCCCTGCGGGTTCAGTTTAGAATCGGGCAAAACCGTTGTTAATGCGGGAAGCATAGGGCGTCCGATGAGCGAAGATAAAACCCCTTGTTATCTTATGATTACAATTAATCCGAGCGGGGAATTTTCATTTGAGCATAAAAAAGTAAAATACGATAATAAAAAAGTTGCAAAAATTATTGAAAACAGAGGCTTTAAGCGGGCTGATGAATTTGCAAAATTATATATTTAAGGAGGAAAAATGGATATAAATACCCTTCATGCAAAGGCGTCTGAATATCTTGAAAATAACGATATTGACAAGGCCAGAGAAATTTATGAAAAAATTCTTGAAGTTGTGCCTAATGATGAAGCCGCACTTACCTCTTTAATGGATATATATCAGGATGTTGACCGGTTTAAATATTATATGACCCGCGCAAATTATAACATTGTAAGCGGCAAGCTTGAATACGGAATAAACGACTGTAAAAAAGCTCTTAATGTCGATGCGCACAACATTACCGCAAGAGAAAAACTCGCAAGACTATACAGAGTTACAAATAAGCCCCTGAAAGCGATTGACGAATTTTCAAGAGTAATTGAAATCGACCCTTCGCATATTGAATCTTATTTTGAATTAATCGACCTCTACGTTAAAGAAAAAGCACTTGACTCTGCAATTGAAATTGCAATTAGAGGAAAAGAAAAATTTAGCGGGCAATCAAACTTTGAAGATGTTCTTGCCAAATTATACTTTGATTCGGGAGATTATGAAAATGCGCTCGGGGTTGTTAAAGATGACAGTCTTAAAGTAAAAATTCTTTTGCAGGATGAAAAAAATGAGCAGGCAAAAGAAATCCTTGAAAAAATGAATACGGAAGGGGCGCAAAAAGAACACCGAGCAATGGTTTATCTTCTTTGGGCGCAATATTATTACAACGTTAAAAATTTTGATTTAGCATTTGAATATATTGATAAATACACATCAATTACGGGTCCGAACGCATTAAGCTTCCAGATGAAGGCTTTATGCTATGAAGAACAGGGGAATGAGTTTATGACGGCATACAATTTCGGATATATGAACAAAGCCCTAAACAAGCCTGATGAAGCTCTTGTTGAATTTTCAAGCGCATTTGGTTTAAACCCCAAAAATAAAGATGTTTTAATTGAACTTGCAAAATTATACGAATCAAATAAAGAAAAATATACCGCAATGGAATATTGGCAAAAGGTTTATGAGCTTGACGGGGATGAAAATGCAAAAAGTATTCTTGCCGATTTTTATACAAAAGAAGGGGACACTGCAATGGCTGAAAAATTCGGCGCAACTTTCAAAAAAGACGAGCCGGCTTCTTATGATATGCCGATAGAAGAGGACGAGGGGCTTTTAAATAAGCTAATCAACATTTTTTCAAAAAAATAATAAGTGTTTTTAAAGAAAACTTTTTTTCTATGGTTTTTTTAAAAAACAAATTAAAAAGCCGATTTTTAAACTTTATGGCAAATCCTCTTTAACATTTTCCGTTTTATCGGCTCCATCCTCGGTTTTGCCGCCTTCGGCGCTGTTTATCCGACTTGAATTACTGTCTTTATTTTGAGTGTGTTTTTCAATTTCTATTAAGGCGTCTTTCCCCGCCAAATTTTCAAGTATGCTTCTTGACAGCTCATATTTTGCTTTTGCCTTTGCCGCATATTCCTGTGCGTTTCTGTAATAGCTGTCGGCAATGATAAGTTCTTCTCTTGTGCCTTCGGCTTGAACGGTTTCATACATCATTTTCCTTTTTTCCAGATTGTCGTTTGCCATAAGGCAGAGCTCTTTTGAAGTTGCATAATCCATATAAAGAAAAAGAAGCCTTTTTTGCAGTTCATCAATTTTTCTTACTAAAACCACCATATCGGCATCGTTTACTTTGGTAAATTTATAATTTATAGCGCTGTCATCGCCCGTAACCGCCCCTATTAAGCTTCCTCCGATAAGTGCGCCCGTTGCCATATAAGGGTTATCGGAAAGCGCAGTGCCCGCAATTGAAGAAAAACTCGCAATCGGTTTTAAAATTTTTCTTATAACTCCTTCATCGGGTTTGTTTTCTTCGGGGTTAGAGAGTTTATATATTGCATACCTTATTGTTTCGCTTCTTTTTATGGCGCCGTTATATAAAATGCTCAAATCAGACAGCATACGGGCGGAATCGGCGTTCATTTCATCCGATATTTCACCCGAT
>CAYUWO010000036.1:0-13601 GCA_964448535.1 uncultured Gammaproteobacteria bacterium
TACCACCGACCCCCAGATATTTTATAAAGTTATACACCCATAGCCTTGAAATTTTTTCGCACTTTTCGTTTATAAATAAATAGTCAATTTTGGCTTTTGAACCCAGTTTTGTTTTTATTATAACTTCTCTTTCTAAAAGATAGTTATTAAGGGCGGCTTTTGCTTTTTTTCCCATGGGGACGATTCTGTCTTTTGAGCCTTTTCCGGTTGTTTTAATAAGCCCCGCCCTAAAATCTATGTTTCTTAAAGTTAAATTGACAAGCTCCGACACTCTTAATCCGGTTGCGTATAAAAGCTCTAACACCGCTTTTTCTTTTGTTGTACGGGAGTTTTTTAAAAGTTTTTCAATCTCGTCGTAACTTATCACCTTTGGCAGCTTTTTCGGTATTTTTGGAGAGGACACCCCTAATGCCGGATTAGAGCTTATTTCCCTGTTTGCGCAAATGTATTTAAAAAAACCTTTTACAGAGGCGATTTTTCTTGTAATTGAGGAGGGGGAAATGTTCTTTTGGGCAAGATAGAGGGTAAAATTATGAAAATGTATTCTTTTGATGTCGTTTGGGTCTTGAACTTCTTTGAACCGGTCAAAAAATTCCATAATGTCATTTTCATAAGCTAAAAGAGTGTTTTTGCTTAGCCCTCTTTCAATTTCAAGCCATGATAAATATTCACTTATTAATTGAACCAGCATAAATATATTATATTTTGTCAAAACGCCTTTTTCTATCTTACAAACGGTTGATTTTTAGAATTTCTGCCAAAGAGGGCTATATCTTCATGCGGCAAATTAACGGGATGTAGAAAAGGGTTAATCCTTAAAAAACTCTTAAACTCTTTATTTCTTTACATTGTTTCTTGTTTGTGCAAGAATATTTTACGTAAGTAATTAAAAAAAGGAAGCGAACATGCCAAGAAAGACACCTCTTGAAAAAATAAGAAACATTGGTATCGCCGCACACATTGACGCGGGAAAAACCACAACAACCGAGCGTATCTTGTTTTACACCGGTAAAACTCATAAAATCGGCGAAGTTCATGACGGCGCCGCAGTTACAGACTTTATGGAACAGGAAAGAGAACGTGGAATTACGATTCAATCCGCCGCAGTTACCGCAGAGTGGAAGGGACATCAAATAAACATAATAGACACCCCCGGACACGTTGACTTTACAATTGAAGTTGAACGTTCCTTGCGTGTATTAGACGGTGTTGTCGCCGTTTTCTGCGCAGTTGGCGGTGTCCAATCCCAATCCGAAACCGTATGGCGCCAGGCAAACAGGTATGAAGTCCCCCGTATGGTTTTTGTTAACAAAATGGACAGAACCGGTGCGGATTTTTACCGTGTAGTCGGTCAGATTAAAACCAGATTGGGCGCAAATGCCGTCCCCATCCAGCTTCCTATTGGTGCGGAGGATAAATTTACCGGCCTTGTCGACCTTATGACAATGAAAGCCGAAATTTATACAAATGACCTCGGCACCGACATTAAAGAAGAAGATGTTCCCGCCGATCTTAAAGACAAAGCTAAAGAATACAGAGATGCCATGGTTGAAGCAATCGCTTCTGAGGACGACGCCTTAATGGAAAAATTCTTTGATGACCCTGATTCTATTACGGTTGAAGAGTTGAAGGCGGGCTTAAGAAAAGCCGTTTGCGAAAATAAAATTGTTCCCGTTTGCTGCGGCACCGCATTTAAGAATAAAGGGGTACAGCTTTTATTAAACAACGTAGTTGACTATATGCCTTCTCCCGTTGATGTTAAAGCAATCGAAGGCGAGCTTGAGGACGGCACAAAAACCGAACGCCACTCGTCAGATTCCGAGCCGTTCTCCGCCCTTGCTTTTAAAGTTATGACGGATCCTTACGTTGGCCGTTTAACTTTCTTAAGGGTATATTCCGGTGTTATAACCTCCGGCTCTTACGTTCTTAACGCCACAAACGGCAAAAAAGAACGTATTGCAAGGCTGGTTCGCATGTATGCCGATCAAAGACTCGAAGAATCGGAAGTGTATGCGGGTGATATCTGTGCGGCTGTCGGCTTGAAAGACACAACAACCGGCGATACGCTCTGTGATGAAAAAGCACCTATAATATTAGAAAAAATGACCTTCCCCGAGCCTGTCATTTCGGTTGCTATTGAACCTAAAACAAAGGCGGATCAGGATAAAATGGCAATAGCTCTTCAAAAACTTGCCGAAGAAGACCCCTCATTTAGAGTTAAAACTGATAATGAAACGGGGCAAACAATTATTTCAGGCATGGGCGAGTTACACCTTGATATTATTGTTGACCGTATGTTAAGAGAATTTAAAGTTGAAGCCAACATAGGCAAGCCTCAGGTTGCTTACCGTGAAACTATCAGAGGCAATTCCGATCAAGACTCTAAATTTATTCGTCAGTCCGGCGGCAAAGGTCAATACGGGCATGTTAAGGTTAGAATTTCGCCTGCCGAAGAAAATGCCGGTTTTGTCTTTGAAAACAAAATTGTCGGCGGTGCCATTCCTAAAGAATATATTGAACCTGTAAGAAAAGGTATGGAAGAAGCCCTCGAAGGGGGCATTTTAGCCGGCTTCCCGATGATTGACGTTAAAGTTGAACTTTATGACGGCAGCTACCATGAAGTTGACTCTTCCGAAATGGCATTTAAAATTGCAGGCTCAATGGCAATTAAAGAAGGCTGTAAGAAAGCTAAACCCTGCATTTTAGAACCTATGATGAAAGTTGAAATTGAAATCCCCGATGAATTTACGGGTACAATCATCGGAGATATTTCAAGAAGGCGCGGGCGTGTTGAAGGTCAGGAGCCGCAAGGAAATACCGGAAATGTTATTGTCAGAGCCGTTGTTCCTCTTGCAAACATGTTCGGTTATGCCACGGACTTAAGATCTAACACACAAGGCAGAGGCACATTTTCAATGGAATTTCAATGTTATGAACAGGTTCCGTCAAACATTGAAACAGAAATTGTTTCTAAATCGGGCGTAAGTGCTTAAGTTGTTATATTTAGATAAAAAACGAGGAATTATATTCCTCGTTTTTTGCATTTTATAATATTTATCAGGTTGCGCCCCGTTGTAATATTTTGCTTAAAACCTCAACTCTGTTGCCTTCCTGCAGCATTTTGGCTTTTTACTTTGTTGTCTTTTGCATTTTAAAAATGATGCCTGATAAATTTAAACAAACTGAAATAAGAATAAAAATGAGAGATTATACAAATTTTAAGGGGGAAGGCATACAAACGTTTAAAAAGGCGGAGCCTGATTTTAAAGCTCCGCCTTTTAAAGGAGGTCCAAAACAAAAACCGTTCCTTTTTTATTTATTTAATGAAGTTGTTTTAGTTGTTTCCGAACGCAATAGTTACGGTTTCTTTGGGGTTAACTCTTGAAATTCTGTTGCCTGAGCCGTCAACAAGGTAAGTGAGTTCATCCCCTGTGTTTTGGAACAAGCCCATTGTGCCTGACAATGCGGTTCTTGTGAGGTCAACAGGTGCCTTTAAGGTTGTTTTTATGCCATCGCCGTAGCTTCTGCCCGCTGCTTTAAGGTTACCTGAGAATACTTCTCCGGTCCCTGTGCCGACTTGGTCGAACAATGCTTCAGAGGCGTTGCCGAGCCCTACTAACATACCGCCTACGGTACGTCCTACGTTACCTAAAGTTGAACCTACAAATGTGAAGGGCATTTCAATTAATCTTATGGCAATGTTCATATCTTTGCGTTTTTCGATTTTGGCGCTCAAAACTTGTTTTGGCAGTGCCTGTTTGCAGCCGTCGCAGCCTATAATTTCGGTGAATGCAAGTTTTAATCCGCCGTCATCACATTTAGAGGGTCTTATAACTTCGGTTATTTTGCCGTTAACTTTGCTTCCGCAAGGGTATGTAACGCCGTTAATTGTTACGTCATGTGTGGTTTCAGCTTGGAACCTTTCGCCTACGTTTGCGTTTTTAGCGTTGATAATGTCTTTCATTTTTAATGACAAGGTAGGTATGCAAACGGGGGTTTCTTTTTCAACAAATGTTGTTTTTGAAGGGCCAATAGCCGTTTTTGTCGGTTGATTCGGGTCGTATCCGCCCGCAACTCTGACATTTTGAATCATAGAGGACACTTCGGCACGTGTTGCCTTGTCTTGAGGTCTGATTCTGTTTGACATTTTGCTGTCTTTTAATGCGCCGTTATCTATTGCTTTTGCAACATGTTCTTTTGCCCATGAAGGAACCGCTGAGCCGTCCTGATATTTGCTTAAAATTTCATCGGCTTTGCAGGAATCCATTTCGCAATTTATACCTTTGGATAGAATCGAAAGGGCTTCTGCTCTTGTAACGGGGCTGTTGGGGCGGAACATACCGTTCGGGTGTCCGGCAAGCATGTCGGCTGAAACACCTTTATTTATAGCTTCGTATGCCCAATGGTTTTTGGAAACGTCCCTAAAATCGCCTTTTGAACTCATTGGGGTATTTTCAAGGTTATACCCTTTGACGACAACAGAGGCCATTTCGGCGCGTGAAATGTGTCTGTTGGGTTTGAATGAATCATCAGGATACCCTGCAAGCACACACTGATCTGTTAGGCGGTTAATGTCGCCTGATGCCCAATAACCGTTGGGGACATCCGGATATTTTTGCCCGAAAATGCCTGAGGCTGCCCCTGTTTGACATCCGCAATCCGATTTTTTCTCGCAGCACGGTTCCATTTCTTTATAAATAGCTTTCATTGTGTTGGGAGATTGGATATTAGGTTCGGGGTAACAATCTGATTTGGGGAGGATTTTTTCATCCAAAACAGGAGCCGCAGCACCTGTTAAGCACTGGTCCTCAACGGGAACGCCCGCAACAATGCCCGAGTTGTTATCTCTTATAATGGCGTTATTTGCTAAGCTATCGCCCAAAACCGCATTATTTGCGGGTGAATAGACTGCGCCCGGATATGCGTATGTTTGAAGGTTTGTGTGTGTTTTATATTGATATTTTGGAATATCGCACTTATCTTTTTTGCAGCCGCAATCATCAGCGGGTTGTTTACATTTGTCGCAGGGGGCTGCTGCTCCCGTTTGACATGGGTCGCACTTTTTTTGGAATTTGAACCTGTCAAAAAAGCTTGTTCTTTTACATTTACAATCACTCATTTTTTGTTTGCATTTGTGGCAGGTTGCAGTGCTTGGGGTTACTAACTGTTGAGAATCAATAGGGCAGGCTCCCCCTGTTTGACATGCAGCAAAGGTAACGGGAACCGTAAAAGCAAAAACGGTTGCTGCCGCAGTTGCCGTAAGTAAGAATTTTTTAATAGTCATCTTTCCTCCTTTTATTAAAGAATTTTTATACAATGCAAAAAGTGCATATCTCATTTAATCTTTAAATGAATTATGCACTTTTAAAAAATTATCTTCATTGCCGACAAAGACTATCTTTACTTATGAATTTATTTAGCCTTGTTGTCCTAAAGGATAAGATTTAGTTTTGATTGTGTTTTAAAAAGTTCCTTCAATTTCTTGAATAATATAATTTGCAACCCATTCGTAATTTTTATTTTCCGCAGCAAGCTCTCTTAAGGAAGAAATTGCGCTTTCTCCGATTCTGATAAGGCTCATTGCGGCAACTCCACGCTGAACGCCTTTTGAACCGGTCAATTTACCAATAAGAAAGTCAATTGCCTTGTCGCCAAAACCCACGATATCATTTTCAATAGAGTTTTTTGCCGAATTATCCGCCGTGTCTAATTTATCAAAGAGGGTGCAAAGTTCGTATCCCATGTTGTTTAATTCGTTCATTGAGGTTAATACCGCTTGCATTTTTTTGCTCCTTTTTCAATTTTAATGTTTGAATTATAAAGCAAATAAATTGAAATCTTTGTTTTTTTAATACAATCTTTATATCTTTATAAAAACTCCCCTTATTGTCGAATTGTGAAGTTTTTTTCTTTTTAAAATACTGTTTTAAAAAAAGGGGAAATTTATATGAAAGATAAAATTAAAAACATATCCGCCATTCAAATTCTTGATTCCGGAGGGAATCCGACTTTGTCTGTTACGGTTGAATTAAACAGCGGGATAAAAGGCGTTGCCTCCGTTCCGTCGGGTGCGTCCGTAGGAAGCCATGAGGCGCATGAATTAAGAGATAAAGATAAAAATGTTTATATGGGGAAAGGCGTTTTGGGCGCAATAAATTCCGTTAACGACAAAATTTCAAACCTTCTTATGGGCTCAAGCCCTTTTGAGCAGAAAAAAATTGATGAAATTTTAATTGAGGAGGACGGCACGGAAAATAAAGAAAATTTTGGCGCAAACGCAATTTTGGGCGTTTCTCTTGCGGTTGCGCGCGCATCTTCTAAAAGTTTAAATATTCCCCTTTATAAATATTTAGGGGGAATTAACGCTAATATTATGCCAACTCCTATGGTTAACATAATAAACGGCGGCTTGCATGCGGATAACTCGCTCGACTTTCAAGAATTTATGATAACTCCGGTTGGCGCAGACAGCTTTCATAAGGGTTTAAGAATGGCGGCTGAAGTTTTCCATAATTTAAAAACAATTTTGAAAGAAAAAAACAAGTCAACATCAGTTGGGGACGAAGGGGGTTTTGCACCCGATATAAAATCAACAAGAGATGTGCTTGATTTTGTTTTAGCAGGGATAAATAAAGCCGGCTATTCAACATCCGAAATTAAAATTTGTCTTGATGTAGCTTCAAGCGAGTTTTATAGAGAAGGGAAATATTTAATAAAGTCGGAAGAAAAAGAGCTCAACAGCTTTGAGATGGTTCAATATTTAAAAAATCTAACCGAAGATTATCCTGTTATATCAATAGAGGATGGAATTGCACAAGATGATTATGACGGGTGGAGAATTTTAACTGACACTCTTAAAGATAATTGCCTTCTTGTCGGAGATGATTTATTTACGACAAATACGAAGCTTTTATCGGAAGGCATAAACAATAAAATTGCAAACGCCGTTTTAATTAAACCTAATCAAATCGGCACTTTAACCGAAACGCTTGACGCCGTCAAGCTGGCTAAATCGGGAAATTATAAAACAATAATTTCTCACAGGTCGGGCGAAACTACCGACACTTTTATATCCGACCTTGCGGTCGGGCTTAATTCCGGATTAATTAAAGCGGGTTCAATTTCAAGAGGCGAAAGAATATGTAAATATAACAGGCTTCTTGAAATTGAGGGGGAATTAAACAAACAATTTGAAGGCTGTGCAGAAAAAAACGCAATATATCAAGGCTTAAATTCTTATATGTTCGCCCCAAAGAGTTTATCTTCCTGTAAGTGTACCAAAAGAATGTAGAAAATATTAATGCAAATTGTGCTATGATTTTTTTTCATGGTACAATTTGCTTGTTATGTCCAAAAAGAAAAAGATTTATATTTTTGTTTTCGTTTTTGTCGCTCTTGTTTGCCTGTCCGGCTTTATATGGTCTTATACGGTTACAAAAGATGTTGCAAAAGTCCAAAAAAGCGGCGCCCATAATCAGGTTGTTTCGGTTAAAAATCTTATTTTAACCGAAACCAAGGAAGAAAAGATATACTGGGAGCTTTATGCCGAAAAAGGCAGCTACGACAGTAAATCCGGTGAAGTCGTCCTGACAAACCCTACGGGCAATTTTTACAAACCCGATAATGAAGTTGCGATGAGTTTTGAGTCAGACTTAGGCTCATATTCTGAAAACACCAAGAAAATTATTTTAAGCGGAAACACTCTTGTTGCGGCTTATGACGGCTCTTCAATTAAAGCGGACAGAATAATTATCCAAAGCAAACAGGATGATATTATTGCCGAAGGCAATGTGGTTGTTACAAGAAATCAAGACTTTGTTTCTTACGCTGATAAAGCCAGATTTAACAGCGGCTTAACCTTTTTTGAAATATCGGGAAAAACAAGAACTGACGTCTATACAAACGAGGGTTCAAAACCGCAGGAATTAGAGGAACTATGAAAAAAATAATATTATTATCTTTTATTGTGTTTTCTTTGTTGCCGGCAATTGCCGCGAACAACGTTATTATTCAGGCAAAAAAACAAGAAATTCAAGTCGATAAAAATAAAGGCTATTTTACGGGAAATGTTAAAGTTAAAGTCGGAGATGTTACCGTGCAAAGCCCAAGAGCCGAATTAGACCTTGACCCCGCCACAAAAAAGCCCTCGCTTGCAGTTTTTTATGACAGCCCTTATGCCTTTCAAAATAAAGATAACAAAAAGCATGAAATTAAATCCAGAATCATGAAAGTTTCGTTAATCAAAAAGTCTGTGCTTGCGGAAGGCAACACCCAGTCTATTCTTTTAAAAGACAGACAGCCGGTTATCACAATTAACGCCGATATTCAGCAATATGACACAAATACAAAGCTTTTGAAAGCGAAAGGGGGCGTGATTGTCCATTATAATGATGTCGAAACTTTCTCTGAATTTGCAAGCGCAATTTTAGACAAGGAAGGAACGGTTAAAGATTTAAAATTGCAGGATAATGTTGTAATCAAAGAGGGAGCAAATGTTTTAAAGGGGAATAAATTTCAATATATTTCCCAAAGAGAAGAATATTATCTGACGGGAAACGCCTCATCCGATTTAACTTTTGAGGACGGAACACGCCTTTTTGTAAAATCCAGATACCAACAGTATAACAGGTTGAATAACAGCGTCATAGCCGGCGGGGATGTTAAAGTTAACTTTAAAGATTATTTTGCTCAAGGTCCCAAAGCTCAGCTTTTTGTCGACCCTAAAACCCAAAAGCCTAAAGAAGTTATATTTACCGGTCGTTCTAAAATCACCCAAAACGGCAGCACGGTTGAAGCCGACAGAATCCGTATGGTTATGCAGCCCAAGCAATTTTTTGCCGACGGCAACGTAACAACAAGTATACAAGGCAATGAAAATATGGAGATAATGCCCTGATGAACAATTTAACTTTAGAACATAAACAGTGTTTAATAGCGGGGGATGGCGTTCTTCCCGTTAAAATGGCTCAAACGGCTAAAGAGAACGGGTTTGAGGTTGTTGCTGTTTCTTTGTCCTCAGACAATTTTAAAGAGCTCCAAAAATATTGCGCAAGGGTATATTCTTTCAGCCCCGGTCAGGTGAATTCAATTAAAAAAGTTTTAATTGATGAAAACATTAAACAGCTTACCTTTTTGGGCAAAGTTTCAAAAACAATGCTTTTGAAACGTCCGAAATTAGACTCAAGAGCAATCGAGCTTTTAAGGCAAACCCCCAAATTAAACGACGATGCGATTATGCTAAAAATAATCGAAGAAATGGAATCAATCGGAATCACCATTTTAGACCAGACAATTTTTATCAAATCTTTAATGGTTCAAAAAGGCTGTATGACTAAGCTTCAGCCTAATGACGCCCAGCTTGCCGATATAGAATACGGTTATAAAACCGCAAAACAAATGGGGGAGCTTGATATCGGGCAATCCGTCGTTATGAAAGACAGAATGATTCTTGCGGTTGAAGCCATAGAGGGCACCGACAAATGTATTAAACGGGGCGCAAAACTCGCCAAAAACGGGGGTGCGATTGTCGTTAAAGTGGCAAAGCCCAAGCAGGATAAAAGGTTTGATATTCCTGCCGTCGGCGTCCGCACTTTAAAAACAATGAAAAAATACGGCGCAAACGTCCTTGCGCTTGAATCGGGCGAAACCATCACCGTTGAACAGTCGGAAATGATAAAATTTGCGGACAAAAATAAAATGATTATAATGGCTTTTTAGGCGGCTTTTATGGAAAATTCCCTTAAAAAATCTAACAAGCTCTTTATCATTGCGGGTGATTATTCCGGCGATAAGCATGCCGCAGGCGTAGTCAGGGAATTAAAAAGCCTCTCCCCCGATATTATAATTGAAGGCGTCGGCGGCATAAATCTTCAAAAAGCGGGCGTAAAGCTCCTTTTTGACCAAAAAAATATGAATAAAATGGGCTTAACTCCCTCCTCAATTTTAAGCCATTACCTAATGGGCAAAAAAATTATAAATTACCTCAAAAACGTTTTTAACCCCGATTTGGTTCTCCTTGTCGATTATGGCGCTTTCAACCTTGCGATTTCAAAAGAATTAAAAAAAGCGGACATTAAAACCTTCTATTTTATCCCCCCTCAAATTTGGGCGTCCAGAAAATGGCGCATAAAAACAATTAAAAAAAATATAGACAAAGTTTTCACGATTTTTCCTTTCGAAAAAGAATTTTATGAAAAAGAGGGAATAAATTCCGTATATGTCGGTCATCCCCTTATAAAGCAGCTTCCGCCCCCCGTCAACAAACGTGAATTTTTTGAACGTCATAATCTCGATTCCGATAAAAAGCTCGTGGGTGTTTTTCCGGGCTCAAGACCGTTTGAAATAAAATACCTTTTCAAAACTTTTGAACATGCCGTAAAGCTTATTGAAAAAAAAATCCCCGATGTCCAGTTTGTTTTTTCTCTTTCCGAAAATCTTCCCGATAATATTTACAAAACAAATTACAAAGTTATAAAAGGCGAAAATTATGCGCTTTTGTCTGCGTCGGACGCTCTTATTCTCGCTTCGGGCACTGTTGCTCTTGAAGCCTCTTTTTATAAAACCCCGATGATTATCTCATACAAAGGTCCTCTCTTGTTTTATCTCGTCTATCTTTTGGTCAGGACAATAAAAAAAGCTTGTCTTGTAAATATTATTACGAATAAGGATGTAGTTCCCGAACTTTTAATGTATAATTCTACAGGTGAAAAAATTTCCGATGAAATAATTAAAATTTTGCAAAACGATTCCGTCAGGCAAAAACAAATAAAAGGCTTAGAAGAAACCAAAAGGCTTTTGTCTGATGTATGCTGTGTAGAAGTTGTCGCAAAAGAAATTTTTAAGGAGTTTATAAATGGCTAATATTATCACACTCTCAAGGGTTTTTCTTGCGTTTATCGCAATGGGGCTTTTGTTTTTCGGGCCTTCAAGTTCTCCCTTTTATTCTCACATATCCTTTATTCTCACAATTTTTGTAATGTGGTTTGATGGGCTTGACGGCTATCTCGCCAGAAAATTTAACGAAGCTTCAAAGCTGGGCGCCGTTCTTGATATCATGGGCGATAGAATCGTTGAAAATATTTATTGGGTCGTCTTTTGCGCCTTGGGGTGGGTTAGCCCCGCCGTTCCCCTCATCGTTTTAACAAGAGGAATTATAACAGACTCTCTAAGGAGCCTCGCCCTTGTCGAAGGTTACACCCCTTTTGGCGAAAAAACCATGATGCGGGGCAAAATCGCTAAGTTTATCGTTGCTTCCAATTTTTCAAGGTTCACATACGCCGTCTGCAAAGCCGCCGCCTTCCTCTTTATGCTTTTAGGGCACGCCAATTTTGATTTCCCGCTCAAAGCCGCTGTTTTGCAAGCGGGCGTTGTATGCACGGTAATTGCCGTCATATTCTGTGTTTTAAGGGGTTTGCCCGTTATATTTGAAAGCAAAAGATTTTTAAGTTAAAATTTTAATGGAAACTTTAAGGAGCCTTATCTCTTTCGCTCGCTTGCCGAAACAGGCGCTTATATTATATCAATCGGCGGTTTGGGGTTTTGGCTCAGATAGGAAACAAAATGGAAGATAATTGCATTAAACTCGACAGATTTTTTATTTCAAAGCTCTTTCCAAAAAGGGAACAAGATTCCAATAAGTCAACCTTCGGCACTGTTTTAAACTTCGCCGGCTCAATTTATTATACCGGCGCCGCTTATTTAAGTTCAATCTCCGCCCTAAGAGTCGGTTGCGGGCTTGTCAGGCTCGCTGCGGCAACAAACGTCATGACTGTTGTTGCGGGGCTTACCCCCGATGTTACTTTTGTTGATTTGGGGCAAAACGATTTTGGCACAATTCCAAAAGACGCCCTAAAATATGTTAAGCCCCTTAGGGAGCCGAGCGCAATCGCCGTGGGTTGCGGGCTTACAAACTTCCCCCCCGTTAAAGAGTTTGTGCTTAAGCTTCTGAAATGTTATATAAATTCCCCCACCCCCGTTGTTATAGACGCAGACGGATTAAACATTCTCTCTTCCGTAAACAAACCCCTTCTCCCCCTCAATTCGGTTATTACCCCCCATGAAAAAGAGCTCTCAAGGCTTTTAAAGCTCGACCCCGAAGAAATTAAAAAAGATAGAATACTTTACGCAAAAAAAGCTTGCGAACAGTTTGATTGCATAGTCGTCCTAAAGGGAAAACAAACTGTTATCTCAATCCCCGGAGGCTGCACTTATATTAACACAACGGGCTCCTCCGCCCTCGCCCATGCCGGCTCGGGTGATGTCCTGTGCGGGATGATTGCGGGTTTTGCCGCCCAAAATATGAAGCTTGAAGACGCTGCGCTCCTGTCTGTCTATCTCCATGGAAGGGCGGGCGAGCTGGCTTCCAAAAAATTGAGCGAATACTCTGTCCTTGCAAGCGATTTGCTCGAATATATCCCCCTTGCAATTAAAGAGTTTATTCCTTCCTAAAATGTCTCAAAAAATTTTTAACTATGATATCGCCTTAATGTCCTCCGTCCTCCCCCTTAATATAAAACTCCAATACGATTTTATTATAGGTTGCGACGAAGCGGGCAGAGGTGCGGGTGCGGGGCCTTTGTATGCGTCTGCCGTGTGTTTTGTTAATTATAAAAAAGCGGATGAAATTCTTGTCGGCTTGAACGATTCAAAAAAGCTAAGCGAAAAAGCCCGCAGTTTTCTTTTTCCTTTAATTAAAGAAAACTCGATATATTCAATCAAATTCGCAAGCATTGAAGAAATCGAAAGCTTAAATGTTCTAAATGCTGCGCTTGAAACAATGAAAAAAGCTGCCCTTGAAGTTATAGAAAAGCTCCATGTTCTTATGCCCTCTAAAAAAAATATACTCGTTTTAATAGATGGCAGCTTTCCCCTCAAAAATTTTAATTACCCTCAAAATGCGCTCATAAAGGGCGATTCGCTCTCTGCCGCAATTGCTGCCGCAAGCGTCCTGTCAAAAGTTTCAAGGGATGAATTTATGATAAAATGCGATGAAAAATACCCAAACTACGGCTTCAAAAATAACAAGGGATACCTTACAAAAGAGCACATCACAGCCCTTAAAGCTCTCGGCTTATCTAAAATCCACCGCCCCAAATTTCTGCAAAATCTTTCCCCCCGCTTTTAATCCCTAACGTTTTCCCTAAACCCTCCTAAATTCCCCCCAAAAACCCTTATGCGCAAGAGCTCCCCCCCTCAACCTTCTTTTACTTCTTCAATTACTAATATTGTTATTATTATTACTCCCGCCCCTCCTAAAAAAAAATTTATCAAATCCCTCTGCTCTTTTTTCTATCTATCAGAAATATTTTATCTGCCCCGCCTTCTAACCTTTTTTATCCCTCTCAACTCTTAAACTTTATCCTACTATAAACTTTTTATATTTCCCGCTTTCCTTCGCTTTTTACTCCCGTCTTTCTCCCCCTGCCCTTTTCAAACCTTTTTTACTTCTTCTATTATTACTTTTTTTCTTTACCCCCCGCTTTTAATCCCTAACGTTTTCCCTAAACCCTCCTAAATTCCCCTCAAACCCTTATGCGCCAAGAGCTTCCCCCCCACCCCCAATTTTTACATTTTGGAATAGTTGAATTAAAATTTTAAACAAA
>CAYUWO010000037.1:0-8880 GCA_964448535.1 uncultured Gammaproteobacteria bacterium
CAACAATTTTAACAAAATCAGGACATGAAAGTTCTTCTACACGGGCATTTTTATTGTGTTTTTTGATTTCTTTTGTATACATTCCGCTTTTAACCGTTCCTTCGGTAGCCATTATTCCTATAGTGTCGGCTTTTTGTGCTATATAAGGGGCAACGGTTTGAATCAGGGGGTAAATTTTAATTTGGTTTTTATATTCAAAATCCAAAGTTTCATAAGCAAGAGCAGAGCTTGTGTTACAAGCCATAATAACGTTTTTTGCCCCCTTTGATATAAAAAATTTTATTATGTTTCTTGTATACGATATAATCTCTTCTTTTGTTTTGTTTCCGTAAGGAAGGTTTTTTGTATCCCCGAAATAAAGGTAATTCCCGCCGTATGGAAACAGCTCTTTTAAAACGCTTAAACCTCCGATACCCGAATCAAAAACTCCGGTTAAAATTTCTTCCTTCATTTTTTTGCTTTCAAATAGTTGTAAATCCCGTCGGCTATTGCCTGCGCTATTTCTTCCTGACGTTTGTTTTTGATAATTTCCCCCCTTTCGTCTTTGTTTGAAATAAACCCTATTTCACAAAGAATTGCGGGGGCGTCTGTATGGTTTATAACATAAAATTGTGATTTAAACAAACCTCTGTCAGTCGTATTCCAAGTTTTTATATTTTTTTTCATTTCATCATGCACATATTGAGCGTAAGTTTTGCTGTCCTCTTTCCACCAGTGAGTTTCAATCCCTTTAATATCTTCATTGATACTTGAATTTACATGCACGGACACAAAAACATCGGGGCGTTTTTCGTTTGAAAAAATGCTTCTGTCAGCAAGTGAAACCGTTTGGTCTTTTTCTCTTATCATATAAACTTTTATATCTTTTTTCTTTAAATCTTTTTCTAACATCTTAGAAATTTTTAAAGTGATATCTTTTTCGTATATACCGTTTCTCGTTGCGCCGACATCGTCCCCGCCATGACCTGCATCGAGCGCCACCGTATATAAATTTGTAATTTTAGGTGCAGATTTTTCCGAAGGCGCAGGAGCGGCGCTTACAACCGGAGCTTGTTTTTGTTCTTTTTTAAACGGTTTAAATGTAACTTTAAATTCTGTATTGTCGGCGTTACTCATAAGGTTTATATGTTTTTTTGAATAATCGGGGAAAATAAATCTGAATTTATCGGCAGCAAGCCTTACGGTTTGTATATTCGGAATTCCCGCCTTAACAGGCTCTAAAAGAGTGTCGTTAAAAATGTTTAAATTGTCTATATCAAAATAAAAGTTTGAATTTTCTTCAAACACATCAAACGCAATCGAATCATCAAATTGAAAAGTAAGGGTTTGGGCTTCTCCCTGATTTTGATATGTGCATTTTATAAGATTTGAGGTGTCGTCTGAAATTTTAGAGGTTATAACCTCAGACCTTTTTGTTAAAAATATGCTCTTTGAATCCGGAGAAATAACCACCCTGTAATCTTTTGCGTTTTCCCCCGTTATAACAAGCCTTGCGACATTTTGAGAGTTTTGCCCTATTTTTAGAGTTTCTCTCATATCTATTGAACCCCCGCCGGTACCGTTTTGAGAAATTTGAATTTCGCTTGCGGGAAAACTTTTGTTTCTTAAATTAGGGTTTACGATTGTGTCGTCAAGGTCAAACACCATACGCTCGGGCTCTTTTAGGGCAAAAGGAGGAAGCAGTCCGATTTTTCCTATGCCTGATATAACTATCCCGTTTTTTATTTTTGTAATTGAATTTAGATAATATCTTGATGGGATTTTTAAAGCTTTTTCTTCTTTTTCGGGGGTTTGCACGGGTAAATCTTCAAGCAGCCTGCTTGCTTGATAAAAAACAGTTCTTTCTTTGTTTTTTGTGTTTGAATAAACTGTCTTAAACTCGGGGCTTGCGGTTAAGCTTTTCCCTGTTTTTATAAAAATTGAATCTTTGGATTTATTAACTGAAAAATTTGACGGGCTAAATTTTTTATTATATTCAAGAACTATTCTGACAGCCATAGGTTCTGTTGTAAACTGAGATATTTTTATATTGTTAAATACGGAATGTTTAGCCGTATAAGATTTTTTCGGGATGGTTAAAACGGAATTGCTTATATCTATATAGACTCTGTCCGGATTTTTTAAAAAACTTTTTTTAATCTCGACATTTCCTTCAATCTCCCCTTTTGTTTTAAGGAAAATTATATTGTCCGAATTATCAAAAACAAGCTCGTTTATTTTTAGAGGCTCTGCGGACACTTTTTGAAAAATAGCGAAAAATATGAATGCAAATATTAATATGGCACGTTTCATAATATAAATATTAACAGTTTTTTATTTATTTGGGCGATATTTAAATTTTGTTAATATTTTACATAAATAAAGATGTAAAGTTTTATAAATTAATATTTTATTTAGCGGGTCAAGGGGCATGGTTAATTGTAAATATTTTTTTAAATAAAGTTACTTGAAAGGCATGGAATATGGGTGTTTACATGATTTCGGCAGAAAAAGAAAGGAGTGATGGCATATCCCCTTATTGGGGCGCAAAATGAAGAATACTGTTAACTTTGAAAGTTTTATTCAAATAGCCATACGGCTTACCTATCTCTGACATTTGTCCGGGGATTAACCGCACCGGACAAATGTTTTTATTTTATGAGCCCAAATTTTATTTTTTTGATAGAATAATAAAAAAATAAGGAAGGATTTTAAAAAACCCATGAAAAACAAAATCATACTATTTTGGATTATAGTTGCCATCGTTATTGCGGGGCTTTTTGCAATAAAAATTAAGCCGACTTCCTTGGGGCTTGATTTGGTAGGCGGTGCAAGGCTTGTTCTTGAGGCGGTTCCTTCATCCGATGTTAAAAAGATTACGCCCGAAGTTATGGATAGTTTGCAGTATGCAATAGAAAACAGAGTAAATGCGCTTGGCGTCGGGGAAACGGTTGTTCAAAAAGTGGGCGATAAAAGGCTTATGGTTGAAATACCCAGCATAACGGACACCAAAAAGGCAAAAGAATTTTTAGGAGAAACTGCCCAGCTGGAATTCAAAGAACCGGGCGAAGTTGTTGACGGCGTTCAAGAATGGATTTCGACGGGCTTAACCGGTAAAGACCTTAAAAAAGCTTCCGCAAGCACCTCTTCAACGGGCGAGTGGGTTGTTACTCTTGAATTTAACGCAGAAGGTGCAAAAAAGTTTGCAGATCTTACTAGAAAGCTTGTAGGACACCCTATGGCAATTTTCTTTAACGGAAAATTACAATCGGCACCGCGGATTAACGAAGAAATTCTGGGCGGGCATGCTCAGATTTCGGGCGGCGGCGAAGGCGGCTTTGAATATGCCGAAGTTAAAAAAATGGTTGACCTTCTTAATGCCGGTGCGCTTCCTGTCGGCGCAAACATTATAGAAGAAAATTCCGTCGGACCTTCACTCGGTGCGGACAGTATTCAAAAATCCAAATTTGCAGGGCTTATCGGTATAGCATTTGTCATGATTTTTATGGTGGCTTACTACAGATTGCCGGGGTTAATTGCAAGTATTGCCCTTTGTGTGTATTCGGTTATAGTTTTTGCAATATTTAAAATAATTCCTGTTACACTCACTCTGGCGGGCATTGCGGGCTTTATTCTGGGTATAGGCATGGCAGTTGACGCCAATATTCTTATATTTGAGCGCACAAAAGAAGAACTAAAAACCGGAAGAAGCCTGTTTACAGCCATTAATTCCGGTTTTGACAGAGCATTTACCAGCATTTTTGATTCAAACATGTCAACCATAATCACTTGCTTAATTTTGTATCTTTTAGGAACCGGCACGGTTAAGGGGTTTGCGTTGACTCTTGCAATAGGGGTTATCGTAAGTATGTTTTCGGCCATTACGGTTACAAAAAACCTTATGCACCTTGTGTTTGGCACGGGAGAATTAAAACACCCCGGATTATTCGGGCTAAAACAGTCTGATATTAATAAATCTTATCAAGCAGCCGAAACAAGAAAAGAAAAAGCAAAATTCGGCGTTTTAAATTAAAGGAGTAAGACAAATATGGCAAATCCCGATTTAATGAAACATAAAAATATAATAGATGTTGTAAAATACAGATTTCTATGGTTTGCAATAAGTGCAATTATTTTAACCCCCTGTATTCTTGCAATATGTTACCTTATTTTTACTCAGTCAAACCATGCTCCAGTTAAGCTCGGCATAGACTATACAGGCGGTACAATTCTTCAGTATGCTACCCAAAAAGATGTTTCCGTTACGGATATTGAAAAAATAAGGGAAAAATTGGTTGATGACGGGTTTCAAACCCCTGTTGCACAATTAATCGGAAACCAAAATGCTGTTTCAGGCGGCGGGAATGCCGGTGCTCCCAAAAATATTATTTCAATCAAAACTTCCTTTTTGGGTGATTCCAAAGGGACAGGCATTGAAAAAGTTTCAAATGCCGTAAGCGGAGTTGTCGAGGATTCTTCGCTTATTCAAACGAACTCAATCGGTCCTTCTTTAGGGGTTGAGCTGTTGAAAAATTCGCTTGTCGCTCTCTGTCTTGCGTTTTTGGGGATTGTTGTTTATATTTCATTCAGGTTCCAAACCGATTACGCTCTTATCACTTTTCTTACTTTGGCGCATGATGCGATATTCGTAATAGGCTTTTTTGCAATAATGGGAATATTTTTCGATTGGTACATAGACAGCCTTTTTATAACGGCTATTCTTACAGTTATCGGATTTTCGGTTCATGATACCATTGTCGTATTTGACAGAATCAGGGAAAACAACCGTTTTCTTGCAAAAAAATATACATCGGATGAAATTATTAACGCTTCGGTTAATCAAACTCTTGCAAGAAGTTTAAACACTTCAATTACCACTTTGATTACCCTTCTTGCCCTCTATATATTCGGCGGAGCAACAACAAGAGAGTTTGTTCTTGCAATGATTTTAGGCATTGCGGTTGGAACCTATTCAAGCATATTCTTTGCAAGCGTGCTTCTTGCATGGGATAAGGAACACTTTAAAAAAGCTTGAAATAATGAAGAATAAGCCTTCTAAAAAATACGATAATTTGGCTCAGTTTGTTTTTAATACAAGAGAGCAGGCGGGTTTATCCTCTTTTGGGCTTGCAAAAAGGTGTAATTTGGATGAGTCTGTTATATTAAACATAGAATCTGGGCTTGAGCTTTTTTTGCCTGTAACGGTAAGGCAAAAGCTTGCGCGCGGGCTAAAGGTTTCTTTAGATGAAATTAAGATTTATGAAAAAAATGAAGAATACGAGTTTGTAAACAAAGACGCTGTTGAAAATTTAAAAGAAGAAATTTTGTTAAACGCAGGTAATAAATCATACGTTGCAATTTGTCCCGTCTGCGGCTCAAAATTAATTACAAGGATAGCCAAACTCTATGACCTTGAAGATAATTTAGTGTTACATCCTAAAGCAAGATGTTCAAAGTGTCCTTTTCAAATTCATTCGTAATGTAATTTTTAGTTGACAAATTTAGTAACTTAAAGTAACATAATTTTGTAACTAAAATGAGCGTACAATGAAAGAAAAATTTGGATTAATCCCTTTTGAAATTGAAGTTTTAGAGTATATTACAAAGGGGTATAAAAATTTTGAAATTGCAAAAATATTAAATACCGATTTAGATAAAATTGATAAAGCAACCGCATCGGTTTTAATGAAATTAAAGGTTGAATCCGAGATAAAGGCCGCAATAAAAGCGATTAAAGCCGGATTGTTTTAAAATTTGCCGGTAACAAGAGCAAATATATCGTTTGCAATAACAAAAACCATAAGTAAAATCAAAAATGCAAAACAGGCATTACTTATTTTATTTACGGCGTTTTCATCAAGAGGTTTTCCTGCGATTTTTTCCGCAAGGATAAAAAGCAGGTGCCCCCCATCAAGCGCCGGTATTGGCAAAAGGTTAATTATAGCAAGATTTATGCTGATAATTGCCGTTAATAAAAGCCCGTTTAACATCCCCCTCTGCTCAATTATATCAGACCCCACCTTTGCAATTGCAACAATGCCATGCATTTCGCTTATGGGGATTTTGCCCGTGAAAAGCTGCCATAAGCCAAAACAAGTGAGCCCCGTTCCTCTTGCCATATATTTTGAAGAGTTTGTAAATGCAGATTTTAAATCTTTTGTGGGGGTAAAAATTTCTTCCGAACTCAATTTTATCCCCAGTGTGCCGTCAAGAGATGTTTTAAGGTTGTTTATGGAAATCTGTTCCCCTTTTCTTTCAAGCACAATATTAATCGGTTTGTAATAATCGGAAATTGCCGTTGCAATTTCAAGAGCCGAGGAATCTCTTGTTAAAACATAAACTTTGCGGTTAAAAATTTCATCTCTTAGTATAATTTCATCCTGCGAGAGTTCAATTTCTCCGCTTTTGTACTTTTCCAGCCCTTTTGATACAATATCGCTCACAATTAAAGGTTCTTCCGGAGTTTTGTCCGGCAGTCTGATTTTTGTTCCCGAAGGAATTATTTCATCTTTACGTATTGAGGGGTTTAATTTTAAAAATTCGTCAAGTTTTTTTTGAATTATTTTGTTGTCTGCTTTGCCGTCGTTTAATTTTGAATTTTGAACAAGGAAAATAAACTGATAAGTTGATTCTATATCAATGTTGTTGACCTTTAAAATCTTATCGTTGACTTGAATCATGTCTTTATAATTTTTTTCCGTCTGCCCCCCTTCAACAATTTCATTAACAAAAACTTCGGTTTTGCCCGTCGGGAGTTTATGAAAAACAAGAGAAGCGAGAAAAATTAAAAAGAATGCAAAAATAAAATTCATAATAACGCCTGCAGACACTATAATTGCCTGTTGATAAGGTTTTTTATTTTTAAATCTTTCCAAACTGTCAAGCGGAAGCACAGGTTCATTTTCTTTTGTTTCTTCGTCGTCGGGAAATGATACGTATCCTCCTAAAAGGCAGGCATGAACCAAAATTTCAAGGTCGCCTTTTTTTGTTTTATATAAAACGGGCCCAATCGGCATGCCAAAGCCGAATTTTGAAACTTTAACCCCGAAGGCTCTTGCCGCAATATAATGCCCCCACTCATGCACAAGCACAAGCATGCTTATAAGAAATATCATTATTATTAAATTTATAGGATTCATGTTTTATATTGCGATTTTGATATTTTTTCTGTTTTTAGCGTATTGAAAATCCGCATAAACACTTTTTCGAATTGGGTCTGTCGCCTTTTTGGAAACAATCTCGGGGCTTCTTAGCTTGATGTTTTCAAAAAGTTCGCCATTTAACGCAATTGTTTTGCTTGCCGTGTTAAAGGCAAAATCTTCTTTAATTAGCTTTATTGTAGCAGAATAAAACTTAAATGCAACTAACAAAGCTCCGAGGGTCAAAGATATAAAAAACAACGGCTCACGGACATCAAACGGACGCATTCCTTTTGAAGCGGCAAAATTAACCGATGAACCGGCTAAATTTTCCCCCTTAATATAAATTCTCGCATTTTTCCCGATTTGCTGCGCAACTATGCTTATATTTCCTGTTTCATCAGAATAAATTGTGTTTATATTGTCCGATATCTGCGCATTTTTAATATCAAAATATATGCTTGCGGGGCTTTCTTTAACGGTTCTGTAGTTTTCTTTGTAATCGCTTTTTATGTTTAATACAATACTCCCGCTTGAGTGGTTTTTATCTGCTTCTATTTGATAAATTACATTATTTTGTGCAAAAACGGGCTCTGATATCGTTATAAATATCAATACCATTAATAAGACGATTCTTCTCATTAATTTCTCCCATAATTCAGCCTTGCGCTTACACTTTGTACATTTAATTTATTTTTACTCTTTTTTAACTTTTACATCATCTATCTTAGGGCGTATAAATTTATTAACCTAAAGATTAATGTGTTTTTTTGTAGTATAATTTTGCACAAAACAGTTGGAATTTTTAATGGACATAAGCGGTAAAAAAATTCTTTTAATACCCCCGTTTAATATTGAAAATATTATTTTCAATATACCTTTGGCTAATATTATTAAAGAAAACAATGCCGAATTACATTTTCTTGTGTCAAAAGAAGGGTATGACGCCATAAAAAATAACCCCTGTGCTGACGGGGCAATTATGCTCCCTTATAAAAAAACGGCAAATTTAGCGGATAAAATAAAAACTTTTTTTGAATATTTACAGTTGGTAAAAAAAATAAAAAAAGAAAATTACGACCTTATAATAGATACGAGAATCAATCCAAAAAGCCCGTTTTTGCCCTTTTTAGACGGCAAAAAAATATTAGCTAAAAAAGGAGTTTATAAAAACAAGAAAAATATTGAGCCGGTTGAAGATGTTTTTTGCAATAACAAATTGCATGGGGTTTATAATTATCTTAAGTTTGCAAAACATCTGAATCTTGACACAACATCAATAAAAGTTACTCTGCCCGAATTTGATAAAGATATTGTAAAAAAGGCTGAAGAACTTTTATCATCCGCCGATAAAAATAAAAAAAACGTATGTATAGCGCCATGTTCAAACAGAGCAAATAAAATGTGGGATAAAGAAAATTGGAGGAGCTTGGTTAAATATATAGATAAAAGCAAATACAACCTTATTTTTTTGGGGGATAAAAAAGACGACAGCTATATAAAGTATTTAGGGGGGGATAATTATATTAATCTTTCGGGGAAAACCGACACAAAAACTTTAATTGAGATTCTAAAAAAAATTGATATCCTGTTTTGTGTTGATAATCCTGTGCTCTATCTTGCCTGGGCGGCAAAAAACCCCCGCATAATTTCAATTTTTACATCTACCCCTTGCAAGGTGTATGCCCCGCTTGGAACAAGGCATATCGGCTTATCGGGGAGCCTTCTTTGCCAGCCGTGCCAAAAGGAAAAATGCGGCAAG
>CAYUWO010000037.1:8890-13568 GCA_964448535.1 uncultured Gammaproteobacteria bacterium
GCTCAAGATGTGCAAAATTTCCGCCTCCGGATGAAGTTTTAGACGCATTTTATGAAATTGAGAGGAATTTAAATGGATAAAAAACCCGTTTTGGAAACATACTCTTTTTTAGTAAATTTGTTTTCTTTTGTTGTGTTGCCTGTTATCTTCATTATAAGGGTGATTCAAGGGAAAGATGTTTCAAGTTGGAAAATAAAGAGCGGCAATTACGTTTTGCCAAAAAATTACGATAAAAATAAAAAAACTGTTATGATACATGGGGTTTCTGTGGGCGAGATTGTGTCTTTAGAAAAACTTATAAGAAAAGTCAAAGAAAAATTCCCTTTAATGAACCTTGTTGTCAGCGCGGGCACAAAAACCGGATATGAAACGGCTGTTAAAAAACTTACGGATGTTGCCGATTTTATTACCTTTTTCCCCTTAGATACAAAAAACGCCGTAATAAATTTTTTAAATGCCGTCCGCCCCGATTTTGTTTTAATTGATGAAACCGAGATATGGCCTGTTTTTGCATATAATTGCTATTTGAAAAAAATACCCGTATTTATTATAAACGGGAGAATATCGGATGAATCTTATAAATCTTATAAAATATTAAAGCCGTTTTTTAAAAATGTGCTTTCTCTTTATAAGGGGGTTTTTGTTCAAAGCGAACTTGACAAAACAAGGCTTTTAAATTTGGGCACGCCATATAACTCTCTTGAAGTTATGAAAAATTTAAAGTTTGATGTTGAAAAATTTGATGTCAATTTGGATATTAATTCCGGAGGCTCAAAAATTTTAATTGCGGGAAGCACCCACAAAGGAGAGGACGAAATTATTTTAAGAGTATATAAAAAATTAAAACAAACTCATAAAACACTTAAATTAATCCTTGCTCCAAGGCACATTACAAGAAAAGACGCAGTTGAGGCGCTGGTTAAAGATTCGGGTTTTTCTTATTCTCTTTATTCAAACAAAAAAGGTTTTAACAACGCTGATATTCTTCTTGTGGATGTTTTGGGAGAGCTTGCAAAACTGTACGCAAAATCAGACATAGCATTTATAGGCGGAAGCTTTAACAAAACGGGCGGACACAACCCCTTAGAAGCCGTTATTTTTAACAAACCCGCAATTTCCGGTCCTTCAATTAAAAACTTCAGAGATATATATTCTATTTTAACTAACGCAGGCGCCGGTTTTGTTGTTAAAAAAGAAGAAGAATTCTTTAACATTACAGATAAATTGCTTTCTGATGAGGATTTTTATAAAAACACCTCGGCTATCTGCAGGACTGTCTTTCAAGACCAGCAGGGCGCACTTGAATTTGTTATAAATAAGTTAAAAGAGCAGGGCGCAAAATAAAAAGCCCGATAAAACCTCGTTTTTTCTTAAAATTCCTTATCGTTCAGACTGCATAACACCGATTGATAAGCCCGCTAAAAGTTTTTTAAAGCTTTTTATCTTAAAATAATCGGCTCAAGAGCGCAAACTTATCTTTAAACTTTTTTGCGTTGAATAAAGCTGACTTGTGTTTTATAAGCTATTTTATAATGCCAAGACCTAAAATCAGGGTTGACAGGATAAATATCCCGCCAATTATGTATGTTACTTTGTTAAGCCCGCTCTCCGCCGTTTTTTGAGAGGCAAACAACTGGCTTGCAGAGCCTATCATTCCTCCCATGCCGTCCCCTTTGGGAGAATGCAGAAGAACAAGAAGAATTAAAAGTATACCTGATATAATTTGTATGATATATAAAAATTGCGCCATTAGTGTTCCTTTTTTCTTTTAAACTAACATAAAGGCTATTAAAAATCAATTACAAAGACAAGTAAAATTCTTTTAAAAGTGCACAGTCATCTTCAATATTAGGGCTTTCGCAAACTATCGCTCCGTTAATATTAAAATCTTTAAATGCCCTTAATAAATCCTTATAATTAAAATCGCTTTCATCAAGGTTCAAGTGTTGTCTTTCGCCTTTTTTTGTATATTCAATTCCCGCTATATGGGCATGGAAATTGTCAAGCGCAATTTGCCCCAGATTATTGCCTATTTTTTCAAAAATTTCCGCAAAATCGCCGTATGTGTTGAACCCGCCCCCTTCTCTTGCGTGGATATGTGAAAAATCTACACATGGCAAACCCTGTCAAACTCTTTTGATAAATTAATAATCTCGTCTATATCGCCCCACTGAGTCTGTTTTCCGGTTGTTTCGGGACGAACCCAAACGTTGGCTGCCGGCAGGGCTTCAAATATTTTTTTGTGCCCTTCAACCACTTTTTTATAAACTTTTTCTTTGTCCTCTCCCATATAAAAAGCGGCATGGTAAGTTATCGAAAAAGCGCCCAAGGATTCCGCAGCCCGCACAGTTTCAATTATTCTTGAAATGCTTGCTTCAATTTTTTCTTCTTCTTTTGAATTTAAATTTATATAAAAGGGACCATGGGCGGTTAAAATTAATCCTTCTTTTTTTTCAATTATATTTTTTTTAGATTTGTCAGATATTCTTACCCCATGGACAAATTCAAGCTCCAGCCCGTCAAGGTTCATCTCTTTTAATGTTCTAAACCCCGTTTCATAATCTTTTGCCCTCAAGGGAATCCCTGCCGTTAAAAAATTTAATTTATCCATTTTTGTTACATTCTCTTAAAAATTATTTTCTAAGTATAAAGTCAATTTTGTTTTTTGTCGATACTGTTTAATGAAGGAAGGCAAGTTTATCAGGGATAATTTTGTGGATTTAGGAAAAATATCAAACAGTAAAACTTTAGATGCTGCCTTTTTAGGAAAAAAAGAAAGCTTAAGTGAGCCCGATTTAAAGCTTGAAAAGCCCGAGGGGGCTGCGTCGCCTTCAAATAACCCCAAATACTGGCAAAATTATACCGGAATAAAACCTTTGTCTGCGCCCTTGTCATATCATATTGCCGATGTTGAAAAATATTGGCTTGCAAAGGCTAAAGATATATTGGGCGAGAGATTTGAATCTTTCAAACCCTGTATCTTAAAAATTGTGGACAGGTGCGCTTCAAGCGAAACGGGTGAAATTGATAAAACCGCTTTTGATTTTATGGATAAATACTTATTTAGCGGGAAAGATAAAAAAACCGACCCGCTTTTAGGTTTTCTTAATCAATTAAGGTCATCTCAAAGCTTAGAACAGCTCAACCCGCCGTTATCCGAAAATAAATACGGCATGTACGTTTATGCCGATAGAATGATAGATTTCATGCAAGATAAAAACGGACAATTTTGCCCTCAAAACGTAAATGCTCTGACCCGATTTTTGGAAATAGAAAAAGACAAGGCTGATTTTTCGGAAATTGAAACGTTTAAAGGATTTACAGAAGATGAAAACGGAATAGTCGATAAAGAAAAATTCGACTTTTTAATAGATATCACAAAACTTTCAAGCTCAGAAGACGCCGCAAGGGTTTATAAATTTTATAACGGAAATCCAAACGAACTTGCCGATAATATAAAAACAATATACAGATACTTAGATTCAAACTCTAAAAATTTCGGGGTTTATCCCATGGCAAACCTTTGTCTTGATGAAAAAGGAAACATAAAAGAAGATGTTTTAAAATATGTAAAAGAGCTAGAATCTTCAAATAGCGACGTTGTCTTTACCCCTAAACTCACAAAGTTTTCCGAAAACGAAGAAAACAGAAACTTTCTTTTAGATGTTGTTAAAAAGGTAAAACTCACGGATAACGCTCTATACGGCTTGCTTCAATTTGCAAAATCCGACAAGCCTTTAGACAAAGAAGTTAAAGACAGCTTTTTAGAATTTGCGGTTGATAAAAAAATTGACCCCGAGGGCTTTTCCCCCGTGTACTTAACTTCTTTAAAAAACGGAAAACTTGATAAAAAGCTTTTTGAAAAAATATCAAAACTTTACGCCGATTATCCGGATATTATGAAATGTGTCTATAATTATATTTCTCGCTCGGGCGTGCAAAACCTTCTTAAACTTTCCTTTAACTTTAACGAATTGAATTTTGAAGAAAAAGAACAGATGTATACCGAATTAAAAACGGCTGCCGATAATTACGACATTCAAAATAATCCCGATTTGGCTTTTGTCGGGCATGCTCTTAACTCTTTGGATAAATTGGTAAACGCCTCATCCGTTGTGCTTGAAACAGACAGCGCATCCAAGGCGGTTTTTTGTTCGGATGTAATCGGCGCAAAAGGGGCAAAAAACGGAGGTTTAACGCCTTTTGAAAAAACATTAAAAAATTCTATTCCGCTTTTAAAATCTATGAAGGACGGAATTAAAATTTCTTATGAAAGAAAAGATTTTTTATCGGATTTATCAGAAATATGCGACAGCGAAGAAAAACAAGACGATATATCGCACAAAATCGGGGTGCGGTTTACAAAAGATTCCTCGGGTAAAATTTCAGGTTATGAAGGGATGCTGTCTTTAGATAAGCTTGATAAAAACGATGAGTTTGAAAATCGGGTTTATCAATTATGCCATAAATTTTTATATGAAAATGAAGCAAAAACGGGGGATAAAGACCTTGATTGCCAATTAAACAAAATTTTAAAAGCCGCTCCGGAATTTATAAATATAATAGGCAAAAAACAGCATAAAACGCACAGTTATTCACTTGACGTACATTCTCTTCTCGTGCTTGCAAATTCAATAGATAACCCCGAATATGAAAATCTTAAAAACATTGATAAAAC
>CAYUWO010000038.1:0-7724 GCA_964448535.1 uncultured Gammaproteobacteria bacterium
TTATATCTTGCACGGACATGATTAGGGTATAAATCAAGTGCGGTCGTATAATTATTTATGGCGTTTTGGGGCTGATGTTTTTTATATGCTTTATCTCCGAGATAAACATAATAAAACCCGCGCAGTTTATTAATCTGCCTTTTATAAAAATCGGGGAATATAAAAAACGAAGCTGTAATGCACACAACAACCAAAAGCGATAAAATTCTTACCGTTGTATTTTTAGTAAATTGAATCAGCTTGTGTATTATATTATTCATGTTTCAAAAAGTTCGTAAATTTTTCCCTGAATGAACTCTTCATCAAGTTCCGATGTTTCGCGGTTTAATTCAATTGCTCTATGGAATTCACATGCTGCATCTATTTGTCTGTTTAAAAGCGCGTAACATCTTCCGAGGTTAAAGTGCGCAAGCATATAAGAGGGGTCAATTTCAACGGCTTGCGTTAAACAGTTAAGAGCCTTGTCATAATCTTTAAGGGAATCAAGATAAATTACCCCGAGATTATTTCTTGCATACGCATAAGACGGGTCGTTTTCTATTGCACTCAAATAACAGTCCACGGCTTCTTTTGCAAAATCTTTTTCCCAGTATGCCATAGCGAGCCTTGTGTATATTTTAGTATCCTTTATGTTGTTTTCAATCGCTTTGTTATAATAGTTGATTGCCATATCCATACTGCCGCCGTCAAAATAAATGTCGCCAAACAGGGTATAAATCGAGCCTTTGTCTTTGGTAAGGGTCAGGGCGTATTCAAGCGTTGCAATGGCTGCTTCATAATCGTTTTCAATTTTATAAAAAATAGCCGCAAGAGCTTGAGCTACAACCGCCGTCCATTCGTTATCCGGATTTATTTCAATTGCTCTTTTATAAAGTTTCACTGCGCTTGAATACTGTTCAAGCTGAACGTATGAAAACGCAAGAGAATTCATATAAAAAGGGTTCTTTTTATCGTTTTTTAAAGCCAGTTTAAATGCGCTTGCGGCGCTCAGCCAGTTTTGTTTTTTTAAATACAAATGCCCAAGCTCATAATAAGGGCGTGAAAATTCGGGCATTTTCATAATAAGAAGGTTATAATAATCAATCATTTCATCAATTTTTTCAGGGTATTTTTCCTGAAGAAAATCAATTATGTTAATTAATTTATCAGGGGCGTTTCCCGAGAGTTTACTCGCATTTTTGTAACATTTAAGAGCAATTTTAATTCTGTTTTTCCTTAAGGCGATTTTTGCCATTTTTTCATAAAAAACAGGGGCGGTTTTAACGTTGTTAAGCGCAGAAGAATATATCCGATAGGCTTTTTTATCCATTTTTAAATTCTCTAAAATTTCGCCCGCTAAAAGACATTTATAAAAATTTATTCTTCCGCCGGCTTTTTCCCCGAGCATTTTTATTGCGGCTTTATTGAAAAAACCGATAAAAAAGGCCTGAAATATATAAGAAAAGCCCTTAAAAAATTCTCTAAAAGTTTTTTCTTTTTCAAAAAGTTCAAGCGCCATGACAAATTTCGCTCTGTTTTTTCCTTTGGGGCTTAAATTAACGGCAGTCTGCAGCTCTTTTTTAGCTTCCTTTTTATCCCCCTTAAGAGAAAGAAAATATCCCAGATACATTCTTGCGTCAGGGTTTTTATCATCAAGAGAAATTGCACGCCTGCACTGTTCTATGGCGCTGTCTAAATTAATCTGTTTGTTTTCATACATTAAAACAGCTAATCTGTAATAGGCGCTTGCTTCTTCGGGATTTTCTCCAATAGCGTCAATATAAGCTTTGATTGCATCTTCTAAGTCTTGTTTTGATGACTTTAAAAGATAATTCTCATGATAAATCTGTGCTTTATCTAACTTGCTCTGCCTTTGTTTTTCGGGCATCATATCGGCGTTTAACAATATTTTTACCTTCTTTATAACTTTGACGACACCTTTTATTATCTCAAAAAATCCGCTTTTTTATTCAAAAAAGCGGAAAAATCAACTTTTTATTGTAGTAAATAAACTAAATTATATCTTTTCTACTATACGGTCAATTAGCCCGTATTCAAGCGCTTCTTTAGCCGTCATAAAATTATCACGCTCTGTATCTTGTTTGATACGTTCGATAGATTGCCCCGTATGCTCTGCAAGGAGAGTTGAGAGCATGGTTTTCATTCTTAAAATTTCTTTTGCTTCGATTTCAATGTCTGTCGCTTGACCTTTTGCGCCCCCTAAAGGCTGGTGAATCATAATTCTTGAATTAGGAAGAGCGAGCCTTTTTCCCTTTGTTCCGGCAGAGAGCAAGAACGCACCCATAGAAGCGGCGTCCCCGAGGCATATTGTTGAAACATCGGCTTTAATGAGTTTCATGGTGTCAAAAATTGCCATGCCTGCGGTTATAACCCCGCCGGGGCTGTTTATATAAAGCATAATGTCTTTATCGGGGTTTTCCGAATCTAAAAGCAAAAGCTGCGCAACGATTGAATTTGCAACGTCATCATCAATTTCAGACCCCAAGAATATAATCCTTTCTCTTAAAAGTCTTGAAAAAATATCAAAAGACCTTTCCCCCCTTGAAGAGTTTTCAATAACCGTAGGTACGTAGTCTAAAATTTTATACTCGTTCATTGCTGGTTCTCCGTTTTCTTTAAAAAATTATATAACAAAAAGTAATTAAATGTAAAAAAATACATCAAAATATTTAAAAAAAAATATGTTCATATTAAACTGTCTTGGTTAAAAAGTTTAACCCGAGGTAATTTATGTATAATGTTGCGATAGTCGGCGCGGGTCCTGCGGGGATATTTACCGCTCTTGAAACAGTTAAAAAAAGACCCGATTGGAAAGTTGTTTTAATTGAGAAAGGTGCCAGAATAGAAAAAAGAGCCTGCCTTTTAAGAAACGGTTTAAAAAATTGTCCTTCCTGCAAAACATGCGGATTGCTGTGCGGATGGGGCGGCGCAGGGGCATTTTCAGACGGTAAACTCACCTTAACGCCCGATGTGGGAGGGCACCTTGTCGATTATATGAGCTTTGGGGATGTTGAAAATCTTATTCAATATTGTGATGATATTTATTTGGAATACGGCGCAACGGAAGTTGTTTTCGGAAGGGATAAAAACGAATTTTCAGACATCAAGCGGGCCGCCACTTTAGCGGAGCTGAAACTTGTCCATTCTCCCGTCAGGCACCTTGGAACGGAGCGTTCACTTGATGTTTTGAAGAATATGCAAGATTACCTTCAGGATAAAATCGAAATTATTAACAATAAAACCGTCGAAAAGCTGAATATTGAAAACGGCGCCGTGAGAGGGGTAACCTTATCGGACGGGAGCGTTATAGATTCTGATTATACGGTTGTCGCCCCCGGAAGAGAAGGAGCGGACTGGTTCTCTAAGGAGCTTATTGCAAACGGGGTTGAGCTTGTAAACAATGCGGTTGATGTCGGAGTAAGGGTGGAATTGCCTGCGCCCGTTATGGAGCCTATAACTTCAAGGCTTTATGAATCAAAATTGATTTACTATTCGCCGACTTTTGGGGATGAAGTCAGAACTTTTTGTATGAACCCCAACGGAGAGGTGGTTTCTGAAAATTATAACGGCATACAAACCGTTAACGGTCACAGTTATGCAAATAAAAAAACTCAAAACACCAATTTTGCGCTTCTTGTGTCTAAGAAATTTACGGAGCCTTTTAAAGAGCCGATTACTTATGGCCAGCATGTTGCAAGCCTTGCAAATATGCTCTCGGGGGGGGTTTTGGTTCAGAGGTTTGGCGATTTATTAGACGGAAAAAGGTCAACTTTGGACAGAATTAAAGAGAGCATAATAAAGCCCACGCTTGAATGTGCAACGCCCGGAGATTTAAGCCTTGTGCTTCCCTACAGACAGCTTTTAAGCATTATTGAAATGCTTTATGCGCTTGATAAAATTGCCCCCGGTGTTGCTTCAAGGTATACTCTTTTATACGGGGTTGAAGTTAAATTTTATTCCGCAAGACCGAAACTCACAAACGAACTTGAATCAAAAGAAATTAAAAATCTCTTCGCAATAGGGGACGGCGCAGGCGTTACAAGAGGGTTAATGCAGGCATCGGCTTCGGGCGTACACTGTGCAAGAGTAATGACTTCGAGGTAGAAATATGGAACCTTATCAGTATTGGACAATTGCAGGATTTATATTTATTCTGCTTGAGCTAATAACTTTAAGAACCTTTCCGCTTGTTCTTGCGGGCTCAATGTTTTTTGCGGGCGTAATTGCTTTTAAATTTCCCGATTTCTACATCGGGCAGGTTTTAACCTGTGTAATTTTTATTCCTATCTTTTTAAAAGCAATTAACCCTTATATCAAAAAAAAATTCAGGCGGGGTAAAAAAGATGTTAAACACAAATAAACGCTTGCTGATAGCGGATGACGACGATCAAATAAGAGAGCTTCTTGTTTTTGATATCCAATCATCAGGATATTTAACCGACAGTGCGGAAAATGGCGAGATTGCGCTTAAAAAGGCACTTGAAAACAACTATGATTTAATTTTATTAGATGTTATGATGCCAAAAATGAACGGGTATGAGGTTTGCAAAAACATAAGAATGGTGAAACCGAATGTTCCTATCCTTATGCTTACGGCGAAAGGCTCCATTCAGGATAAAACCGAAGGGTTTGACGTCGGGGCGGATGATTATCTTGTTAAACCCTTTGAAATACAGGAAGTTTTGCTTAGAATAAGAGCTTTATTAAGAAGAAACCACGAAAATGAGCTTAAAAACGCCGAAATTTTAAGAGCGGGAGATATTGAAATTCTTGCCGATTCTCTTGAAGTTATAATCGGGGATAAAAAGGTTAAATTAACCCCGACCGAGTTTGAAATTTTATATTGCCTTATGCAGCACTTAAATAAACCCGTTTCCCTTGCAACTTTGCTTGATGAAGTTTGGGGGTATGATTCCGATGAGGATGTAAGAATGGTAAGGGTGCATGTGGGCGGATTGAGGCAAAAAATTGAATCTGATTCAAAAAACCCGAAATATCTCCACACGGTTACAAACGTAGGTTACAAACTTACCCCTTTTGGAGGGCTTGAAGAAAATTGAAACGTCTTAGAATCGTACAACAGATTATAATTGTTATTTTATTTGCGGTTATTGTTCCTTTTGTTACAATAGGGCTGATAATTTCAAATGTTTCTCAGCAGTCTGTCAGAAGGGAATTGAATTACAGCGTAACTCAAATTTCAAAATATATGGCGGAAGGAATCCAAAGGTACGTTTTAAGCTCAGATAAAGAATTTTCATACATTGCCGCCGCAATTAAAGAAATGTCGGGCGAAAGCGTCAAAAATGAATATTTAAAAGAAATTGAAGAAACATCAAATAAGTATACAAATTTAAAAATTTTACCCGCCCCCGTTAAAACAGACGACAAACTCAAATTTGACCATAATGTCCGAACGGTTAAACTGTACAGCCCTGTTGACAATAATACCGTTTTATCGGGCGAGCTGGATTTGAGCGGGCTTGTCAGGGGAATAAACGAAAAAACTAACAGTTTTATGCAATCCATTTTTATTTTTGACGAAAATATGTTCTTGGTTGCGTCAAATAATTATAACACTATGGATATAGACGAAGTTGTTAAGGCTCTTCCTGACAAGAGAAAAGCGGAATCTGACGTTCTTTTTTCAAAAATTAAAAATCAGCCCTTAGCATATTATCAATTAAGAAACCCTAACTGGCTCGTTGTTGTTATGACAAATCCGTCCGTTACAAGAAATACAATAGATAAGGCAAGAGGAAAAATAGTATTAAGCCTTCTTGTTGCGGCGATTTGCATTCTTCTTACGGTCGGTGTTTACACTTATTACCTCTATATTAACATAAGACAGCTTTTTAAAGGCATTACAGCTATTTCAAAGGGCAGCTATGACAGAAAAATTCGCCTTTTAAAAAGCATTTTTACCCCCCATGAGATTGTTTTTTTGGAAAAAGAATTTAACTATATGACCCAAAAAATATCTCAGGCGTATTCTGAAATATCAAAGAAAAATATAGAATTAAAAAGACTTAACGATTACAGGGACAGTTTAGTCAGCGCAACAAGCCACGAGTTTAGAACCCCTCTTACAAGCATTATCGGATATTCAAGCCGCCTTATGCGTCAGGATATAGTTATTGACGATGAAATGAAATTGAAATCTCTCCATATTATTAAAGAACAGGCGCAAAGGCTTTCAAGAATGGTGGATGATTTACTTACAATTCCCGATATTGAAAGTTTCCACCTTTCTATTTTGCCTAAATATATAGATTTAACTAAGGCGGTCGAATTGTGTGTCGAATATTCAAACACAAAAAGCGCCAATTTTAAAATTGAAGCAGACCCTTTTCTAAAACAGGTTTTTGCCGATTATGACCGTCTGATTCAAATTATAGTTAACTTGTGCGATAACGCAGTTAAATATAATTTAAACAATCAGGAAATTTTAATTAAAATGCAAAATACAAAAACGGGGGTTGAATTTGAAATATCCAATAAATCAGAGCCCATTCCCCCCGATATGCTTGAAAAATTGTATGATAAGTTTATCCGCCTTGAAAATGATTTAACGAGAACAACAAGGGGAACGGGGCTCGGGCTTTATATTGTAAGAGGGTTGTGCGAAGCTATGGATATTGAAATCTCGAACGATTATAAAGAGGGCTGTTTTTCGGTTACGTTAAAATTTAAAGATAAAAACGGTGAAAATGTCGGTTGAATATTTTATGGAACTTGCCCTTGCTATAGGGAAAAAATCGGGGGGCGATATACCTGTCGGGTGTGTTATTGAAAAAGAAGGAAAAATTATATCTGCCGTATGCAATAAAAAAGAGGCAAAAAATGACCTGACATGTCATGCGGAAATTTTAGCACTTAAGGAAGCCGAAAAAAAGTTTAAAAACTGGCGACTTGAAAAATGTAATCTATATGTTACTTTAGAGCCTTGCCCCATGTGCGCATGGGCGATTTTAAATTCCGGAGTTCAAAATATATATTTCGGCGCTTACGATTTTAATTACGGGGCGCTCGGGTCAAGAATCAATCTTGTTGAAATATCGGCGAGAAAGCCGAAAATATACGGCGGGATTATGGAAGAAGAATGTCAAAATATTTTGAATGACTATTTTCAAAAAATAAGAAGAAATTAACAGAGAGATTTTTTCTTTCTCAGTTCTTTTCTTATTTTCAAAGCGTCCGGCATGCACTTTTCAACAAGATTCCAAAAAGCTTGTCCGTGGTTTTTTTCAACCGTATGGCACAATTCATGGATTAAAACGTAATCAATAAAATCCGAATCCAAACTCATAAGGTTGATGTTTAAATTGATATTATTATTGTAAGAACAACTTCCCCAGCGGGTCTGATGATTTTTCAAAAATATTTTATTATACTCGAATCCGAATTTATCAGCCATATATTCAAGCCTTTTTGGGAGATACTCTTTAGCTTCTATATATAAAGCGCGTTTAAGAGCTTTTCTTACTTCGATTTGATTTTCTTTTGAATAAAAGTCGCTTCCTATAGGATATGTAAAATTAATAATTCGCCCTCTCTTTTTTATTTCGGGCTCCTTAATAAGCCCCGATTTGATTACAAAATTGTTTGTTTTTGTTTGAAAATTTTCATCAATCAAGTTGGCTTCAAAAAGTTCTAAATTTCTTCTTATCCAATCTTTTTTAGCCGAAACAAAACCCTCTGCTCTTTTATAAGAGCATGAAAAG
>CAYUWO010000038.1:7740-13567 GCA_964448535.1 uncultured Gammaproteobacteria bacterium
AACACGCACGCAAAAACTGTTTTTTACGGTAATTTTTATATTTTTTGATTTTTTGTTTTTGACAAATTTGTATTCTACATTATCAATTATTTTTGTGTGTTCTTTGTTTTGAAGGCGATTTTTTAAAAATTCAAACATTCCTGAATTATACCATTACATTTAGCCTGTGTAAAAATTTTTACCAAAATTAAATAAAAAAGCCAAAACCTATTTAACAAACGTCATTATATATTCATGTTCAAAAATGTTAAACCCGCCCGCAAGCGCCCTGTAGCGCCAGAGGTTTGCCGTTTTGCCTTTTGCTTTTTCGTTTCCCGTTATGTTTTTAACTACGATTGCCTTTGTTGTAAAGCCCGCATTTTCCATCCTCTTCATACATTCGAACCCTAAAGGCACAACATGTGAATTTTTATATTCATCTCCTATAATAAGCGCAGCAAACCTTCCTTTTTCAAGAAGGTCATAGGCGTTTTTTGCAACCTTTTCAAAAAGGTCATAAAATTCTTCTGTTGAGGCGCAGTTTGATAAATCCTCTTTTTTGTCGGAAAACTTAATTATATCGTCATAGGGAGGATGTAAAACAACAAATTGTGCTTGTTTTTTGCCCATAATCTCAAGCCTTGCTTCAACTTTTTCTTTTGCGGCTTTGCTTGACGAATCTCCGCAAATAATATTTATATCGGTTACAAGCTCTTTTTTGGTAAATTTAGTTGAAACATAATCGACAAGTTCTTGTTTTAATTCAACTCCGATACAACGCCTTTCAAGGTTTAAAGCTTCAATCCCCGAGGTTCCCGAGCCGAAGAAAAGGTCAAGAATTACATCATTTTTTTTGGTAAACCTTTCAAAAAGCTGGGTTGCAATCTGGGGAATATAGTTGCCATGATAATCATAGCTGTGTCCGTTTGATTTGTCGCGGGATTGAAACTCCCACAGAGAGCCCGTTTTTATATGCGAATAAAGTTTCCAATTTTTAAGGTCAATGTCATTATAGGGGGTTGTTTTCGGCTTTTGAACAACTCTTAATTCAGGTTGATTGGCATTAATCTTGACTGATTTTTTCGGCATATAAAAACTCCTTAAATTAAAGAGAGTTTACAATAACTTTTTTTAAACTAAATCGTACATAAAGTGGAAACAGCTTTAAAATAATATTTTTGGCGGATTATTTCAAATTTTGTTAAAGAAAAAATTTTATTGTACGAAAGATTTTACATACATAATAAAGGTGTTCGCATAAGCGGACTTAAAACCTCCTCCCCAAGTCTGTCAGCCGCAAAAAAGCGGCCTTTTTTTTACCTAAATAATAAAATAATGCCGCAAAGAAGCTTTAAACGTGCCAAAGCAAAATTAACGGGCTATGCTTTCTTCAAAAAGTTTGTTTTCTATTTCTTGAATTAAAGTTTCGTTGTTGAACCTTAAACCTTTTTTTATGCCCTTTGACTTGACGAGTTTTTCAACACACCCTTTATTTTTACAAACATAAACGCTCCTGCCGGTTATTTTGGGACCGGGGTTAAAAAAAAGAGCGTTATTCGACAGGGTAATTTTAAACATTTCATCCCTGTTTTTATCCGTTTTACAGGCTCTGCACTGTCTGATTGTAATTTTCATATAAAAAACTTCTCTTAATCAGTTGTCAATAATTAAATATTACTTTATAATACATATAATGCAACAGTGTAGGTTAAAATTTTACAATGTCTGATAAAATCTCCTCAATTGAAAATTCTCTTACGGAATTAAATAAAATGTTTGAAATCAGTGCAATTGCAAATAATGCTTTTAGCATTGAAGATTTAATTTTTAAACTTTCAAACTTTTTGTGCGAGTGTTTAAAAACTAAAAATATCCACTTTTTTATTCTTGATAAAAGCCTTTTTAAAAATGTTCCGACAAATCAGGTTCCTCTTGCAGACAGATATTTTGAATATGAGAATCAGGCTTTATTTTCCGTATTAACCTGCAAAAAAGTAATTAAAATTGAAGATAACGATAAAAAAAAGTTATATGCGGGGTTTTTTGAACAGGCGGGTCTTGCAAATTTAAATGTTGAATACATGAGAATATTTTTCAACCAAGAAGATAATCTTCCGGTCTGTTTCTGTTTTATAGGAAAAGAACCGGGGAATAAAGTTGAAGAAAGCCTCAAATTTTTAAACAGGATTTTTGAATATATAGAGCCCGTCATAATTAAATTAATGGCGCAAAAAGAACAGAATAAAAAAATTGAAGAGCTGCAGCAGTCTTTGTATAATGTTTCAATTTTGTATAATATTTCTCAGGCAGTTAATTTTATAGACGATTTAAAAAGGCTTTTGCAGGTAATTTTATCTAAAGCAATTGAAATTTTAAATGCCGAAAAAGGTTCTTTAATGTTGTATGACTATTCCACAAACACTCTTCAGGTTAAAGTTGTGTATGGTTTAAGCGATAAAAGGGTTGAGGACAACATTAATAACGGCATGATTCAGTGCAGCAAAATAAAAGTGGGCGAAGGAATAGCGGGGGCAGTCTTTTTGGAGAGAAAAGCAATAATCACGAACCTTGGAGTAAATGATCCGCGATTTGTTTCAAAAGATTCGCCGGCTAATGTTCAATCTCTTCTTTGTGTTCCCTTAATTACCAAAGGGGAGGCAATCGGGGTTATCAACATTTCGAATAAAAAAGGCGACTTGTTATTTAACCAGAAAGATTTGGAATTTATGACCTCTCTTGCAAATCAGGCGGCAATTGCAATTGACAACGCAAAACTTTATGAGCTTGCAACAAAAGACGGTTTAACAAAACTTTATATAAACAGGCACTTTATGACTCTTCTTGAAAATGAAGTCCGTCGCTGTGCGAGATATAAGCATAATATGTCGCTTATAATGCTTGATATTGACAGCTTTAAAAACATAAACGATATGTACGGACACTTAATCGGTGATCAGATTTTAAGAGAGGTTTCAAACCAGATAATTACAACGGTCAGAAAAATTGATATTGCGGCAAGATACGGCGGAGAAGAATTTGTGATTTTACTTCCGGAAACCACAAAAGAAGGCGCCGCAATTATTGCGGAAAGGTTAAGAAAGAACATTGAGGTTCAAAAAGTCAGAACAAACGATGATAAGATAGTTTCAGCCACGGTTTCTATGGGGGTAAGCCAGTTTTTGGTCGATGCAACCACCCCAAAAGACTTAATTGACGCAGCGGACAAAGCCCTTTACCATTCAAAAAGAAACGGCAAAAACTCAGTTACGCTGTATGAAGAAAACGAAAATTATATTCAAATTGAAAAACAATAAGAAAGTTTTTTAAATTATCCCTTAAAGAATATTAAAAGCACCATGGTCATTTTTGGAAATAAATGAAAATAAAATGCCCTGGTAGAAATGCTCAAATTATATGAAAATTTCTTTACCTGCAATGTTATCTTTATTCAATAGTTCTATCTTTTTATAACAGTTATTATTTATTTTAGTTTCAACAACTTCAATAGCTTTTAGAGAGGAATCGACACCTATCCAATGTCTGTTTATTCTTGCGAAGCAACTAATGTTGTCCCCGAACCGCAAAAAAATCTAATACAATACTATCAGGATTAGAAGAAGCAGAGATAATTGACTTTAATAAATCCGGATTTTTCTCAGTTGGATAGTCAGGGTATGGAGAATCTTTATAATCCCAAATATCTTGTTTTTTCTTTCCATCTTTTTCATCTGCATAAATTATTTTTCTCGGATTTCTTTTTTTAGACCATTCTATTAAACCTTTTTGATTTAATTCTTCTAATTCTTGCGGTGAAGGGCGCCAGTGCCACCCTTTTGGCGGAAGAATACCTTAAAAGCCATTCCTGTATGTCCCCTCTTTGTTTCCCTTGGTGCATGTAACGGGATAGTAGTGTATCTTCTGCCATTTTTATCTGCTTTTTTATATTTTTTATGCGCCGTATTTTTTAATGAGTTTATCCATGTTGGCGTTAATTTCTAACAGCCCTGTATATGTTACAAGAATAACAAGGTTTTCGCCTTCTTTTAGCTTGGATAAGACACAGCTTGCCGTTTTTGAAATTTTACCCGTATTGTCAAAAACTTCAAGCAAATTTTTATTAAACCCCGCATATTTCATCCGAAGTGCCATATCAAAAGATCTTGTTCCTGTTGTGTATATTATACTTTCGAAATCTTTAAGCGCTTCAAAATCCGTATCCCAAAGCCACGAAACATCTCTGCCGTCCGCATAATTATCGTTAATCGAAATGAGCATTTTTGAATTTTTTATATTTTTTAACCCTCTTAAAACTTCGCTTGCGCCAACCGGATTTTTAATCAGATGTATGGTTAAATTCCCCCCGTTTTTTAATTTAATTTTTTGATGTCGTCCGAAAACCGGCGAATAGCACTTGAGAGCTTTTTGAATAATATCGGCGCTTATTCCGTATTCAAAAGCGCAGGCAATTGCGCCAAGAACATTATAGGCGTTATATAATCCGGTTAAATTTGTATTAAATGTGTATTTATTATTTTTATAAACTGCCTCAATAGTTGATTTATCTTGATAGACAATTATATTCGCTTCAACGTCAAGTTTGGGTCTTGCATTTGAACATCTGCAATACCAATCGCCAAGCTGGGCATAATATTTTTCTTTATATAAAATTTCACCGCCACATTTTGCGCAATAAAGCCCTTCACACGGGCTGTTAGAATTTTTTTCATATCCTTGGTAAATAACATTATTAACCCCAAAAAATACGAATTTATCTTTTTTATAATTTAACTTTTCGGTGATTTCAAACAAAGAAGGGTCATCTGCGTTTAAAACAACTTTAATATCGGGGTTTAGTTCAATCCCTTTAATGATTTTTTTTCTTGCAATGTCCATTTCGCCGTATCTGTCTAACTGGTCACGAAAAAGATTTGTAATTAAAAGATAATCAAAGGTAAATTTATTTGAAACAACCGAAAAATACGCTTCGTCGCACTCTATAACGGCGCCCCCGTTGAGGTTGTTATACAATCCGTTTGCAATTGACGTTACAATGCCGTTTGGCATATTGGCGCCCAATTTGTTTGAAATTACATCAAGCCCGAAATTATATAAAATTTCGGATAAAATGCCCGTTGTTGTCGTTTTTCCGTTTGTTCCGGTTATGGCAAACCTCGGATGACGTACAACTTTATCACACTCATATAAAAAATTCGGATAAAACTTTTGGATAATTTTTCCGGGTAAACTCGTTCCTTCAAAATTAAAAAATTTGAGGGTTTTTGAAATCATATTTAAAAGTTTCAGGGCTTGTTTAAAATTATTCATAATAAAAGGTTCTATTTTTCTTTAAGTTCAATTATAATACAAGATATGGAACTTGTTTATATTTTAATATCAATAATTGAAATTATTGTTACCTGTTATCTGGTTATCAATTTATATAACCTCTCAAAAAAGCTTGAAAATTATACCGAAAGTATTAATTCGGTCGTAAAATCTTTTTTGGATTTTGCCCACATTATTAAACTTGCTTCTAAAATCACCGTTTTGTCTAAGAAATATTTTAAAAATGCCAAACAGATATGGCAGTTGATTTCCCTTTTAAAACAATTTGTTGCCGGCGCTTTTATAGCGGATTTTCTGAAGGGCAAAAACAAAAACTTTAAATTCCCCGCAATAGTCAGAAAACTTTTGTTTTTTATTTAAAACTTTCATCCTTTAGTTTAATCAAAATAATTGTCGTTTTGTGTATTTTTATCCCCTTCAAAATTATTTAAACTTATGAACAATGAAGTTTATTGAAGGAGTGGTATATGCTTGTTGAAAAGAGATATAGAGAGAACGAGAG
>CAYUWO010000039.1:0-13242 GCA_964448535.1 uncultured Gammaproteobacteria bacterium
CCGTTTCGTAGGTATCAGGAAATTCCATTCCGGTATCTCCAAATAAAACTTTGAAGTTAGAGTGTGGCAATGTTTTTTGAACTAAATCTAATGTTGCTATACTGTCTTTTCCTCCACTAAATGCAACATAGAATACATCAATTTTATCTTTATATTTTTTGTAAGTATTATATATTTTCTTTACGGTTTCTTGTTCTAATGCTGATAATATAGCACTATTTTTTTCTATCATTAAATCTATATTAACCTGTTGTAACGGTAAATTATTAGATTCCGGCTTATCAATAATTTGTATTTCCGGAGCTGTATATACAGTACCACCTTTTGTTTTTGCAACAAGCTTCCCTTTATAGAAGTAATTATTTGCTTCTGCCCATATATAAGGCTTAGTATCATCTTTTGCATATTTCCAATATTTATCAAATCCTAAAATATCTAATTCCTTGTAATATACAGGTCTTGGTTCTTTACTAAATTGTTGCAAAGTTGTATTTAATAATATTCCGCCTGTTTCATCATCCCAAGTATATAAATACATTAACTCTCCATTCTTTTTTTATTCCTAATTTCCCGGGCTTTAATTTTTATTTCTTCAAAATTATCCAATTTTGCACGATATATATATCCGGCCTTTTTTAATCTGCGTAATATTTCCGTATTCTCCATATTTTCGTCAAACTCAGAAATAACTTCTACTAATAAATCCTTAATGTTATTTATACCGGAATTCTTTTTGACAATAATTCCGACAGCATCACTTTTTGCAAAACCTGTATTTATTAATTTATATTCATTGCTAGAGCAATTAATAAAACTTTCTAAAAGATAAGTGTTCCATTCGTTATTTTCCAGTAAGAATTGAAGATTTTGTCCAATTCACAATTAATCTGTATAAAATATGGAAATAACTTGTTTTTTAATTTGGTTATTACTTTTTTCTCTATTTGCCTAATTCTTTCTCATGTTAATCCATAAGCACTGCCGAGAGCTTCCAGGGTTTGTTTTTCACAATTTATTCCGTTTCTTTTTAATAATACTTGCATTTCTCGTTCGGATAATGTTGTTTTTTCCTTGTATGCTTTATTGCATCTGAAGATAATTGTTCTTGTAAGTGATTTAATATACCAATAACTTTTTGATATAATTCTTGTTCATAATTCACTGCAAGCACCCTTTTAAGGTTCTTTGGCTTAATAGTCCGGTCTGTTCTATTGATAAAAAAATCGGATAATTATTTTTATTATTGGTTCTGTTATTATTTGTGGCCTCTTTCTGAGCTATATATTTCTTTATAAAAGTTTCGACTTCTTCTATAGCAGTTTTATCGACATTCCTTTGCTTTCTAAATTCTTCCAAATTTATTTTCAATAATTCTTTTAAATCATTTATTCTAAACACCTTTAAACAATTTATGGTTTTTGTTGATAATCCAAGTCTATCAACAGGTGTAAAACCACTTGTTTGTTTTTTCTCTTCAGATATAATTAGGTCATTATCAAGCGAGGATTTTTCCGAAGGTATTTCATATATTTCTTTAGCTTCTTGTAAAATTTTCTGGTATAATTCCGGATGTTCTTGCTGCATTGTAACCATTGATTTTTCTAAATTGGAGCAATTATTTAATCCTTTTGCACCATTAGTAAAACAATATTTAATATTTTCCAAACGCATCCCGATTCTATTTTTATGCTATATTATAGTAAAGTTTTTAAAATTTTCCTTAATTGCAAAATCGATAATATTATCTGCAATTTTTGGGAATATACCATTAAAAGATTTTAAGTCGGTAATATTTAAATCTATATTATTTAAATTTTCAATATAAAAATATCCAATTTTGTATAAAGCTTCTTTTAGCGTTGGAGGAATATCATATAAGCTGATACGATTATATTCGGCATTATAATTAACAAATTTAATATTATTGCTAATTAAAAAACTAATACTTTTAAAAATATTGGAAACAGAATTAAAAAGAATTGATGCATTAACATTTTTCACCATTTTATAAATCTCACTAAAGAGAGGTTTTTTCTTGCGCACAGACATCGCATTCCCTTACGCTATTTTTCTATGTTATCATAAACATACATTTTGATTCTGATTTAATACAACATGTTTAATTATTGCGCAATATGATAATTGCATAAGAAAAACCGGAAGCTATAAATAAATTTTATTTTAAATTTTAAAAAATAATTGATAAAAAAAGACGCATGACTTGGAATTGGCGATTCAACGCTTTCGATTTGGATTTATGGTGTTTGTGTCATAAATAATAAAAATAAATTGCGCTCCATAATTTTACTTTGAACTCCATTAGGACAATGTTTGAATAGGTTTTGAATAAAATTCAAACAATAAGGAGTTTTTATGGCAAATTGATAAAAAATATTTTGATAAATCGGATTGGAGGAAAACAATTGCGCCACTATTTCTAAAGATATTGAAACTAAATAAGTGTTTATCCGAAAACTATTAGAGGACGAACTTCCTAAGACACAATTTTCACAAAATAGAAAGGAGCAAAATGAACGTTGTTGAACCGATAAGAAATAAAAAAGACTTGCACAAGGTAGAAAAGATTTTGTTTAATGAATCCGGAATATACGGAATGAGAAATTTATTAATTTGTTTATTTGGAACAAATTGCGGACTAAGGATTTCAGATATTCTAAATTTAGATGTCAGAGATGTAAAAAATCGTACTTATGTAGAACTTACTGAGATTAAGACAGGAAAAAGAAAGAAATTCCCCATTAATGACAAATTAAAGCCTTTAATTACTGAATTTACAAAAGATAGAGATGATAGCGAACCATTATTTATATCAAAACACGGCAATAGAATGGAGCGTACGCAGTGTTGGCGCATTTTAAATGACGTTTGCAAAAAAGCCGGTATTGATTATAAAATCGGAACTCATACTTTAAGAAAAACTTTTGGTTATCACCATTATAAAAAATATAAGGATGTTGCAATATTGCAAGAGATTTTCAATCATTCATCACCGCTAGTGACGCTGATTTACATTGGTATTAACCAAGATATACTGGATGATAGCTATAAGAAGTTTATTCTGTAAATTTAATAAAGACAATTAATATAGCATATTGGTTACTCAACATAATTACACTTGTGTTGAAAAAAGCAATAATTACTTCTCTATCTAAAGATTAACATAAACATAAAACTCATACCAATATTTCTAAAGAAGATTTAATTATTTGCAAAACTCTTACAATTATTAAGTTTCAGAAAAATTATTTTTACAACATTCTTTTATGCGAGTGTTGTGAAAACTGTAAACTGCTAAAACAAGAGTTCAGACAACTTTAAACGTATTTTTGATTTTTCAACGTAATTTTTTAGCGAAGCAATCACCTCAAAATGTACTAATAGCTTAATATAGTACTATTTTTGTAACGCAACTCAACACAAGTGTAAGAATGTTGCAAAAACAGTATACGAATTATTTGAAAGCTTTTATGAACCGGGTTTTATAAATTTTGCAAGAATTTCTCAAAGACCATAAAATGGGGGACATGCCGAATAATGACAAAAACTTTAGAAAAAGAAGAATATAAATTTTCAGTTGTAATGCCTATTTATATACATGAAAAAGATGCAGAGTTCCGAATGGCGCTTGATAGCATAATAAATCAAACTTTAATGCCAAATGAAATCCTTATTGTTGCGGACAAAGATATTCCGCAGAATACAAAAAATATTTTAGATGAATATCAGGCAAAGTATCCTGAAATTTTTTATCCTGTAATATTAGACGAAGAAGCAAGTGTCGGAAAAGCAAGAGCAATAAGTGTTGAGAAAGCGAAATACAATATTATTGCAAATATGGATGCTGACGATATTTCAAGAAACGATAGATTTGAAAAACAAATAAACTTTCTAAAAAAACATCCGGACATTGATGTTATAGGTTCTTGTATTTTAGAGTTTGAAAATGAACCTGAAAATATTTACTCAAAAAGAGATGTGCCGTTGGCACATGAAGATATTTACAAATATTCTAAGTTTAGAAGCCCTATCAATAACATGAGCGTAATGTACAAAAAAGCGGCCGTGATTGGGGCCGGTAATTATTCTGATTTAAGAGAATTTGAGGATTATGAACTTTGGACAAGAATGATAATAAAAGGATATAAGTTTGCAAATCTTTCCGAACACTTGGTTAATGTAAGGGCCGGGAGGGATATGATTATTAGAAGGCAAGGTTTGAAAGTCTATTTCCAATATGAGTATCCATTATTTAAGTCTTTATATAACCAAAAATTCATAACTTTTAAAGAATTTCTTAAAGCAATTATCTCTAAATTTTTCCTAAGAGCTATTCCAAATTGGGCAAAAAGTTTAATTTACTATAATTTCTTGCACAAAAAGGTATCACAAATTGATTTAAAAGGAAATACGCAATGCAACTTGTAATAATAGCCGGCGGAAAAGGAACAAGACTCGGGTTGAAAGATATTCCAAAGCCCATGGTCAAAATAGGTGATAAGCCTTTGCTTGAACATCAGATTGAACTTGCAAAAAAATATGGGATAAATGAAATTTTTATTCTATCGGGATATCTCGCAAATGTAATAGAGGGCTATTTTGGTAATGGAAGCAAATGGGGAGTAAAAATCCATCATATTGTAGAGCCCTATCCTTTGGGAACAGCCGGAGCTGTAAAACTTTTAGAAGGAAAAATCAAAGAAAGATTTATGATTTTTTATGGCGACTTGATTATGGATTTTGATATTCAAAGTTTTATTGATTTTGATAAACAACATAATTCCATAGGCACATTAATTCTTCATCCGAATGACCACCCCCACGACAGCGATTTAATGGGGATAAATGAAAAAAATATTATAACCGATATTTACTCCAAGCCACATGATGAGAGTAAATATTACCGGAATTTGATAAATGCAGCCGTCTATATATTTTCACCCAAAATATTTAGCTATATTGAACAAAATGTGCCACAAGATTTTGGAAAAGATATATTCAAAAAGCTTATGGAAAACAATGAAACTCTAATTGGATATGATACAGCGGAATACATAAAAGATATGGGAACAAAAGACAGATTCCAAAGCGTTGCTAACGATTTTGTTTCAGGTAAAGTCGCACGGTTAAATAAAAGGAATAAGCGCCCCTGTATATTTTTAGACAGAGATGGGGTTATTAATATGAATATGAATAAAAATCTTTCCGTAGAAGGATTTGAGCTGCTTGACGGAGTTAGCGAAGCTATAAAACAAATTAATAAATCCGATTATCTTTCTATTGTCGTTACAAATCACCCAATGGTTGCAAAAGGTTTTATTAAAGAAGAAGCCAATGAAATTCACAAAAAAATGGAAACACTTTTAGGAAAAGCAGGTGCTTTTGTTGATGAAATTTATTACTGGCCGCATTATTTTGATAAAGATTTCAAGGAAGAAGCGTCCGAATTAAAAACAGATTACGATTGCAGAAAACAAAAACTGAGAATGCTGCTTAATGTTGCAAAAGAATTTAACATTGATTTAGCTAATTCTTGGATGATAGGCGATAGCGATAGAGATTTAATCGCAGGAAAAAATGCAGGATGTAAAACCGTATTTATTTCAAAAGAAAAAAATCATTACGCAGATTTTAATGCAGCAGATTTGCAAGATGCTGTTAATAAAATTATGGGAGTAAATATATGATAATAACAAGAACACCTTTTAGAATAAGTTTTGCCGGTGGCGGCTCCGATATGGCAGACTACTATGAAAAATATGGCGGGAGTGTTTTATCTGTAACAATAGATAAATATATTTACTTAACAATGCATCCTTATTTTAAACAAGACGAATGTTTTATCAAATACTCAAAAACAGAAAATGTTAAAGATATTGAAGAAATTAAACATCCTATAATAAAAGATATTTTTAAAAGATATCATTTACAAGGAGTGGATTTTAGCTCAATAGCAGACATTCCGGCAGGAACCGGGCTGGCCTCATCAAGTGCGTTTACCGTCGGTCTTATAAATCTTTGTAATGCTTATACGGATAAATATATGAATAAGCCCGATATAGCAGAACTTGCCTGTAAGATAGAAATTGTAGATTTAAAAGAACCCATAGGAAAACAGGATCAATATGCTTGTGCATTCGGCGGTTTAAATTTTATTGAATTCTATAAAGATGGTGTTGCAGATGTTGAAAAACTTTACTTAAAGAGCAGTGCATACCACTCTTTAGAGAAAAATCTTTTAATGTTTTATACCGGAGTTACAAGAAAAGCGGGAAATGTTTTAGCCGAAACTAAAAAAACATTGGAAAACGGCGATGCAAAAATTCAAAATCTGCATAAAATGGTTGCTTTATCAAAAGAATTAAAAGAAGAACTTCTAAAAGGCAATATTGATGCAATGGGTGAAATATTGCACAGAGGTTGGATTTACAAAAAAGAACTGAACGGAATGGTATCAAATCCTAATATAGATCATTATTACGATATCGCAATTAAAAACGGAGCTTCGGGAGGTAAATTGCTCGGTGCGGGCGGCGGCGGATTTTTATTATTTTATGCCCAAGAAGATAAAAAAGAGCAATTAAGAAAAGCATTATCGAGTTTAAAAGAGATTAATTTTAATTTTGATAATAAAGGCACAATTATTGTTTATTACAACAAACAGTCACTATACAAGGAGTAGAGAGTTGAAAACAGCAATTAATAATTATTTTGATAGGTTAGAAAAGACCATTGATAATTTAGATAGAAACGAAATAGAAAACTTTATTCAAGTTTTAAATCAAGCACGAAATAATGAAAAAACTGTTTTTATTATGGGAAATGGTGGCTCTGCCGCAACTGCCAGCCATTTTGTTTGCGATTTCAATAAAGGCGCAAGTTATATGTGTGATGATAAAAAACGATTTAAGTTTATCTGTTTGAATGACAATATTGCTTCAATGACGGCATATTCTAATGATGTAAGTTATGATGACATTTTTGTTGAACAATTGAAAAATTTTTTAAAAAAAGGTGATGTTGTAATAGGAATTTCAGGTAGCGGTAATTCAAAAAATATTATAAAAGCTGTAGAATATGCAAACAAAAATGATGGCATTACCGTTGGTTTGACGGGTTATAACGGCGGCAAGTTAAGAGAACTTGCGAAATATTCAGTAAACGCAAATGTAGTTGATATGCAGGTTTCCGAAGATATACATATGATTTTATGCCATTTAATTTTGAAAGTATTAACAGCAGGAGTTAATTAAACAAACTGTTCAAAAAATTCATTAATTAATTTTGTGCCGATTAAATACATTACAACGGCTCTATTAATTGATTTTGTTTTATGAATATGGAAAACCGAAACCGAACACAGGTGCGAAGCTTCTGCGAATAAAATTTTCATTTCCCAATTCGGGTCTTTTTGAATATAAGGATATTTCTTTATTCTCTGATGAAATTTCTCATAAATTTCATCATATACCTTTTCAACAAACTTATTAGTTATACTATAATTTGTTATCGGTATTCCGTTATCCCATTCCATATTAAATTTAAACTGATCTGAATGTATAAAATCATACTTTGCATGAAAAGAATGCCACAATTTGCCTAAATCATAGTATATATCAGAGCCTAAGTTTTCGCCTCGGGGGTCAACCAATATAAAGCCCGTGTCTGTTTGATTATAAATTAATATATTTTGAAAATGTAAATCGCCATGAATCATAACAAGTTCATCCGGCTGTAATAACTTGATTAAATTTGGCATGTTTAATATTTTGGAATATAATTCTTTAATATTTTTATATTCCTTGCCGTTTATTACAACTTTTTTTGCATTTATTAAGTTTGAGAAATCTTTAGAGCTTTTTGCGCACAAAGGCAGCCTATCTAATACTCTTTTTATGTGTTTGTCGATAACCCAGCTATTTGGAGGCGTGCTAATTTTTCTTGAATATACATTTTTAAACATCCAATCTAATAATTTTTCTAAAAATTCACAAGCACTATTTGAATCAAAATGTCCGTCAAAAATATGTTCCCTTAAATTTCTGCTTCCGTAATAAGGTATATTATAAAAAACTTTGTCATTGCTAATGTCATATTCTAACACCTGGGAAAAGTAAGGCTTTAAATCATTAGGAATTGACAGCAGCCAATTTATTTCATTAATTAGTTTATCCCGCCCTTCGTTATCGCTTTCCTTTTTTACGACCAGTCTATAATTAAGCTTAGAATATGAGCCGCCTGTTAATTCCGCCGAATGGGAACCGTTCAAAATTCCGTAAATTAAATCATTGCATTTTATGGCTTTTATGGTGCATTTTGGCAAAACATCGTTTATTGCGTCCAATAACGGACGAGAACAAAAAATCGCTTTCTTTAATAATCTTATTGTGTCCAATGAAAATTTAGCAATTCCGACATAAGAAACCCACGGAAAAGAAGAGTTTTTTGTGTCCTTAATCGCTACAACATCATTATTTTTTATTACCAAAGTTCTTTTTGACTCATCAGGATTAAATATTTCATCAACCACTAAAACATTTTTCGGGCTATATCTTTTTAATCTGGATATTATTGCAATATCAACAATTCTGTTCCCCTCTAATATTATGACGTCCTCATCAAAAAAATTATCATCAAAAATATTTTTTTCTAACATATTGACTCTATCGGTATAAATTAATTTTATACCCAAACTCTTCATTTTATTCCTTATGGCGGGGATTTCCCACACGCCTTCCTGACCGCATAAAATACAGATTTTATCATTTGGAATATTATTAATGTTCAATAAGCTGATTTGTTTTTCAATAATTGTCATATTATTATACAAAGGTAAAAAACAAGAGGGCAAAATCTCTTTATTATAATAATGCTCCCCGCCGACATTTGCCAATATAAGAGTTTTCATTTATAAATCTCCTTTTATAGAAATGAGTTTGTTTATATAATCCCTATTAAATTTTTCTGCCTGTGTTTGTTCTATTTGCTGCAAAATGAAATTTATAAATTTCAAGTCATACCCTTTTTCAAACATATACTCGGCATACGAACGATGAACATGATGTATCGCATTAATAAAATATTCAGGTGAATATCCCCATTTGTATTTATTTTTAATGGGCAATATATCATTTTGTATAAGGGTTAAAATATTATCTAATTTATAATTTTTATTAAAATTTTTATTAAAATAATTAACAAGCAGTTCCGTGCATACATTGCCGGGGGCTCTGCCTATACCTAAAAGTGAACCGTCTATAATTAAATCCCTATTTTTAACATTTTCTGAAAACCAACAGGCTAAAGCAAACCCTAATGACAAATTTTCATGTAAATGCAACCCTATATTAATATTTGAGTTTAAATTCAAATTATAAAATTCGGCAATTTCTTTTAAAGTTTTTTGTTCTAATACGCCAAATGTGTCAACTATAGTAACCGCTAACGGGTTTATTTTATTAGCTAAAGTTATTAAAGCCGATAAATCCTCTAAAGAATTCCCCGGAGTATTAATAAGGTTTAAAGTTATATCATAACCCTTATCTTTGACTTTTTTAATAAAATCGGCAGCTTTTAATAAATAGTCATAATAAAAGGCTATTCTTATAAGTTTTATTTTCCCGTCGCAATCAGGCAGTTTATCAACATTTGTTTGATCGGCTCTTGCCATTAAAGAATAAACCGTTTTATTATTTGTTTCGGAGATAAAATTATACGCTTCTTTTAAATTCGGATAAGAGGTAACATCTTTTGAATAATTCATCTGCTTGAAAAAACCAAGTTCAATAAAATCCAGCTTAGCTTCTGATAAGCCTTTAACGATTGCTTCTATATGGCTTTTTCCAAAATTACCTTTATTTATGTGTGCGCCGTCCCTCAAGGTACAATCAAATAATTTAATCATTGTTTAATGTCCCCTTCTTTTCCATAATTTTATTTTTTATAATATCAGACACTATTTTTAAATCTTTGTATGTATCAACCGAAAGGGTTTTTGCTTTTACGTCCGTCATTTTTACACTTTTGCGATTTTCTATAAACCGCATTAAATCGCATTCTTCAATTTTTTCTAATTCCCCCCTTTTTGTAGTATTATAGAAGCTTAAGGCTTCCTTAGAGAAAGCACCGATGCCGATAAATTTTTTATATTTGTAATTTAAATCTCCTTTAGGAAATGGGATAGGGCTTCTTGTAACATAAATGCAAAAACCCTTCGAATTTACCGCCACTTTTATATTCGACGGGTCTAAAACTTCCGGAGCAGATTCAATTGTTGTCATTGCATTAGTTACATAAAAATCATTATTTTTAGAAGATTGTATGACTTCTTCAATAATGCGAGGCTCTATTAAAGGCTCATCTCCGCTAATGAAAAGATACATATCTCCGTCAATTTTTTGAGAAACCTCATAAATTCTTGAAGTCGGAGTTTTATGATTTTGAGATGTCAATATGCAATTCATATTGTATTTTTCACAGGCGCTAATAACATGTTCGTTTTCTGTAGCTATTACAACGTAATCTATTCCCCTTGCTTTTATAGCCTGCTGATAAACCCACCAAACCATAGGTTTTCCGCAAATATCCGCCAAAGGTTTGTTTGGAATCCTGCTTGAACCGTATCGAGCCGGTATTACTCCTATAATCTTCATAAAACCTCCATATAATTTAACCCGTATTTTAAACATAATTTCAAATTAGCGACAAAAAAGGCATTGTTGATGTTATAAATATCAACAATGCCCGATATATTAAGAAAACTTTGAGAAATTTTCTTAATTTTATTTATTGTCTTATATACAGATAAAACTCCCGCCTTAGCCCCTTGTAAAATCGCTATTATTATTGGGGGGGGGGGTGAGCAAGGTCTTATTAAATTTACTTTCCGTAATATAATTTATATTTTTGCAATTGCTGCTTAAGCAGAAATCTTCCAGCATGCTATTTATATCGTTATTTAAAACTATGTATTCATCCGTAGTTAATGCGGATTGTAAAACGTTATCATCATAGGAGGTGTCCCCTGTTTCGTCATAGCCGTCAAAACCCGCAATGCTTATAGAATTTACATGTAATTTATCTAAAAGCCGCATTAGCATAACTGTTGAATTTTCAAAGTATTTCCAACCTCTTTTTATTAACGAATTATAATTAATCAAATATTCGTTATTTTCTGAAATTGTTTTTATGTTTGATAGTGTAATTTTTTTTGTTTTATTAAATAAAGCCGAACAGACAGTTTTTGCGTAATTATATCTGACACTGTTTGAGAAAAACAGAAAATCGGCATTAAATAACTTTGAAATATGGTTAACGGAAATTGTAACCAAATTATTGCGTTTTTTAATAAATTTGCTAATTTTATTTTTTTCCCGATTTAGAGATTTGCCCGGAACTAAAAGCAAAATGTCTTTATTCAAAAGTTCTTTATGTAAATATTCAAAAGATTGGCTATCGTTTATTTTTTTATTTTGATAATTAATATAAATATCTTCTAAATAATCATAATTATATAATTTTCTTTTATCTTTCGGTATTGATTCGAGTATAATTTTTAAATCTTTATAGTTAGTTTTGTGCGTATTTTGCAGATATGCTATGTTGTTGACATGCGAACCCAGCTGTCCGGCAATGCAGTAAGGAATGCTATACCCCCAATTATAATTTTGCGTAAACGGTTTTATATATAGCTCTATTGTGTCCATTATGTCGTTTAAGTCGTAATTGCGATGATATTTTTTGTTTACATAATTAGTGATTAGTTCCGTACAAAGGTTTCCGGCGCCTCTTCCCATTCCTGCCAAGCTGGAATCAATGATTAACTTTCTGTCGGAATCGGTATTCATAAATTCTATAGCAAGCGCAAAAGACATTTGCAAATTATTATGAGAATGTAAGCCTATCTTAATATCTTTAGATAAATTTTTGTTTAGTATCATAAAAATATGCTTTAAATTTTCAGGATACATCACCCCGAACGTATCAACTATAGATAAAGATTCCGGCGTTAATTCATTTGTTTTTTCAACCAGTTTTAATAGCTCTAAATCCGAATAGCTCGATGTATTAGCGGCTTGCAAACATATTTTATAACCTTTTTGTTTTATTTTCTTAGAGAAATCAATTGCTTCATTAAATTTTTCTTTCGGAAATACTATTCGAACAGAATCTATTGATTTTCCGTCATAATCTTCCAAATTTTCTTCATCATACCTTCCGTAATCAAGCATTGCTATATACGATTGATTGTTATTTCTCTCATCAGGCAGGTATTTTTCTATATCTTTTGCGCAATGAAAATAAGTCGTCCCGTTGGTATAATCAGGGTTTTTTAGCCATCCGACTTCAATTATATCAACATTTGCCTTAGCTAAATTGCTTATGACCCCTTTTATAATATTTTCCCCAAAATTCCCGTCAACGACATACGCACCGTCACGTAAAGTGCAATCAAGTATATGCAAGTTTTTATTCATCGCCCGACCTCATTTTTTCATAAATTTGTTCCGCAATTATAAAATCATATTTATCATCAATATCCACTGCTTCATATTTAGAAATTTCAAATAAATAAGGTTTCTTGCCATACACAAATTCCCATTTAACCATATCTTCAGCTTTTGCAATAAAAAAACCGTTTATTATAACATGCCAGTTTGGCAGATTTTGTGAGGGAACATGGTTTTTAGTTGAAAAATTTATCGGGCCGTTTTCATCAAAAAGATACGATTTGAAAAGCAATGCGCTTACAACCGAATCGTAATTGCTATCGAGATTTAAAAATTTGTCAACTGCCTCAGAAATAGATTCTTCTTTAACTAACGGACATACAACAGGTGCCCAGATTAAAATATCAGTATTTATTGTATTTGCAACGTATTTAACCACCTCGTTAAACGTTTTGGATTTTTCATCGCAATATTCATTCGGGCGTCTTTGGTACAAAACGCCTTCTTTAATAGCGATGTCAATCATTTTATCGCTATCAGTCGAAACAATTATTTGGTCAATTTTTTTTATCTTTTTTAGCTGCATTATCTTATGTGTAAGTAAGTTTGTATTTCCAAAAGGCAATATATTTTTATTTGCCAATCTTTTGCTGCCCGCTCTGACGGGAATTACAGCTTTAATGGTTGTCATGCCGTCCTCCTTATATCAGAGGCCGGATGTACAAATTTTAGGAAATTACATACCCCCCCCCCCCGATTTTTTTTTAAAAAGGTT
>CAYUWO010000040.1:0-9291 GCA_964448535.1 uncultured Gammaproteobacteria bacterium
CCCCTGTCCATAAAAACAAGCCAGTGTTTGTTTTTTTTGTTATTGACGGAAAATGAAATTTCCCCGAGAGTTTTTTCGCCGGATTTTATGGAGCCGAACCATAATTCGTTGTTTGAAAAGGGGGAGGGGTAATAAACTTTATTGATTTCGTCCATAAGAGCAATATCGAAAGGGTAAAAATCTATATCGCTGTTATTTACGATTTTTAAATTTAAAGTTATGAAATTATCTTCTCCGAAAGGGTCTTTTGTATATTTTGCGCTGTAAATTTCAACATCCAGCCCGTCTATATATAAATCATCCTCTTTAAATGCTTCTGTAGAAAAAACGGGCAAATCTATTTCGCTCAAAATTTTAATTTCAAATTCATCTCCCGGTTTCAGGTTAACAACATCACCCTTTTTATTCAGCATGGAAACAAGGCCGACAGCTCCGCCTATTGCGGCTCCGCCTGCGGCAGTCAAGCCATGCGATGCTATTGCCGTTTCAAGCCCGAGCAAATTTATGCTCATAAGCCCGCCCAGCGCGCCTGTAACAAGGGTTACGCCCGCATGCTGCGCAACATTTTTAATTGTCCCTTTTGCAAGATTTTCTTTTGTGTTCAAATTCCCTTCAATTTTTATCTGTCTGCCGTCAGGGGTTACAAGATAATCAAAATAAGTTACGACATAACCGTCCCTGTTTAATTTTTTAGGGTCCTCCATTGTTGTAATAATTCCATGGACAATTGAACCTTTTGGAATAATTACCCCTTTTTTGCCGCCGATATTTTCCGTAATTTCGGCAAAAAATTCATCTCCTTCTTCGTTGACCGAACCGTTTATAACCTGTGAAACAGTCAGTTTTACAGTGTCTTTTTTATCAAGAGTGTCGGTTTCGCCGGTAAACATTTTATTATCGGGCAAATTATCCTCCTGCATGACAGAACCTTTTAAGGGCTCGGCCATTGAAACGTTTGCCCCCAAAAAAACAAAAAGAAGGATAGAAGATATAAACTTTCTCATAAAGATATTATACTATTTTATTTAAATTTGTCGCATGACATTTTTTTATTATAGAATGGGGGGAGGTTTTTAAGGAAAATAAAATGAAAGATTGTATTTTTTGTAAAATTTTAGACAATAGCTTTAATACAGAGTTTATATACGAAAATGAATATGTAAAAGCTTTTAGAGATATCAGCCCGAAAGCTCCCGTGCATGTTCTTGTTGTTCCAAAAATCCATGTTGCAAGCTTAAATGAACTTAACGACAAAAACCTTATGGGAGAGCTTTTATCGGGAGTAAAAGAAACGGCTAAAAAGTTGAATATTACCGACTACAGAACGGTTATAAACACCGGAAAAGGCGCAGGGCAAGAGGTTTTTCACATTCATCTCCATATTTTATCCGGAGGTGAAGGAAAAAGTTTAAATTTACAAATGTAATAATCAGTCAATTTTTTATTTCAAAATTACTTTATTTGTATAGGCATACTACCGGAGCGAACTATAAAATGTATAGCGAACAGTTTATGGCATATCTTGTTGCATATCAAAAGGACGAATTAAAAGAGCCGAAAAAAGAGAAAAGACCAAGGCTTTTTGCGTTCATTAAATCAGTTTTTAAAACCATTTTTAAAACTGCGTAATTTTTATGGATAAATGTTTAATAAGGGATAAAAACCGCATTTTAAGGAGGAAACTGAATCAAAAAGAAGCTTCCCGTATTATAGTGTCTAAAATTTTAAATTCGGATTTTTTTATAAAGAGCAAAAACATACTTCTTTTTTATCCCATGAAATATGAAATTAACCTTCTTGGGCTAATGAACGATAAAAATAAAAATTTTTTTCTGCCAAAAGTTTTTAAAGACGAACTTTTAATCTGCCCCTACGGCGACAATTTAAAAGAGTCAAATTTTAAAGTAATGGAACCGGAAACAGAACCCATAGAGGATATATCAATAATTGATACGGCTTTTATTCCATGCCTTGCAGCAGATAAAGAACTAAACAGGATAGGCTATGGCAAGGGGTTTTATGACAGGCTGCTTTCAAGGGAAAATTTTCATGCAAAAAAAATAGCTGTGATAAACAAAGAGCTTTTAGCCGATAAAATTGACGTTAACAAAAACGACAGAAAAGTAGATTTAATTATAACGGATTAATTTTTAAGGGCAAATTCAAAACATCAACTTGCAGCCACATTAACAGCCGATTTTACCGTTTCTTTTATCTCGTCAATAGTTTTATTTAAATAAAACTCTCTTCCAAGCCCCACCGCCGTAGCGCCCGCATCAAGATAGCTTTTTATGTTTTCAACTTTAATCCCGCCCGTTGGCATAACATTTAAAAATTTCATCGGTCTTAAAAGTTCTTCAATATATCTTGAGCCGCCTAAATCTTTAATCGGATAAATTTTAATTAAAGGGATTCTCGCCTGCCATGCCATATATGCCTCATTGGGGGTGGTTGCCGTCAAAATAAGAGGGGTTTTATAGCCGCTTGACAATTTAACAAGCCCCATTTGCAAAATGGGAGAAACAAGGAGCTTTGCGTTTGCCTTTATGGCTTCAAGCGCCTGTTCCCTTGTTATTATACCTCCGCATGCCACAAATATATCTTCGTTTTTTGCAGTTTCCTTTATCGCTTCAATAGGGGCAACCATTTCTATAATTTTAATTCCGCCCTCAATATACGCACCGGCAATTTCAATTGCCTTCGATGTATCAGCTTCCCTGATTATCCCGACCAGTTTGTTTTCATTGATGGCTTTAATTACGTTTGTCATTTTAATTATCCTAAAATTGTCCTGTAAAAATTTCCGTATTGTTAAGCTTAAAAGGCATGATAGAGCTTCTTATATTTTCATTCTTAACTATCCAGTTAATTTTTTTAAACGGGTTCTGAGCCCAGCATTTCGCAGAATTTATAAGAACGGTTCTTGAAGCGTCTATAAAATTCAGCTTGCTTATGTTGATGGTAACCTCATTTTGAGCCGAACATAAAAAACTTGCAATGTTTTTTCGCAATTTTTCTTCATTTGAATATAAAAATCGAGTTTTCATTTCTAATTCCTTCACAATAATTTTTCGGCACATTCAATTTTTACTTCTGTTTTAACTTTAAAAAATCATCTTTTTATTGTATAATCACCGTTAAGGAGTTTATATGACAGATTTAAATTTAAAATTAAAAGCAAAAAATATAAAACTTGCAGCGTTTGATATAGACGGGGTTATGACGGACGGCTCTTTAACTTATCTTCCTGACGGGAGCCAAATTAAAACATTTAACGCAAAAGACGGACAGGGAATTGTCATGCTCAATAAAGCGGGTTTTTTGACGGCAATAATAACCGCAAAAGATTCTCCGGTTGTAATGCACAGAGCCGAAACTTTAGGAATTAAAAAGGTTTTTGCGGGGCAAAAAAATAAACTCGAAGCGTTCAATCAGCTAATGGAAGAATATTCCCTTGATAAAAGCGAAATAGCATATATGGGGGATGATTATCCGGATTTGTGCGTAATAAAAGAGGCCGGACTGTCTTCATGCCCTATGGATGCGATAGACGAAGTTAAAAAAAATGTTTCCTTCATCTGCTCATGCAACGGCGGAAGGGGCGCCGTGCGTGAATTTTGCGACTTTATTCTTTATGCTAACGGAATTAGCTATGATGATATTTTATCTAAAAATATATAAATCGTATTTAATTTTTGGTTAAATTTTGTTTACATATTAATTAAAAAAGGCAATTATTTAAAAGCCATATTTTTTATTATGGTGAGGAGTAAAACTTATATGGCTAAAATGGATGAATGTGTAATTAATACTTTATTTGGGATTGTATCAGACCCGATTAAAAATGTTTACAATATAAAAGACAAAGGTCAGCTCGCCGAAATTCAGCGCATTGTGAGAATTTTTAACATTGCAAAAGAACAAAAAACCATCTCCGGACAAATATCAGCAATGGGGCTTGTTGCTTTCAAAATGCTTGTATCAAACAATTAGTCCGCTACAAGATAGTTTTTGTATTCATCGGTTAAGGTTTTTAAGATTATATCAAGCTTTTGATAATCAAAATCCATAACCTCAACTGACATATTCTCGGATTCGATGTCGGAGCCGAGCGCTGCTATTGCCATTTTCAAATTAATCGTTTTTATGCCGTCATAGCTCATCTCAAAATTTAATTTAATGTCGCCCTTCTCCATTCTCAAAAATGCTAAGTGGATATCCGTGCTTATATCAACATTCAAATAATCAAACTCGTTTTGAAATTTTGAAGCGTATTTTCTAAGCAAAGGACCCGTAACAAGATTAAGCTTTTTTGCGTAAGTTTGTTTGTAAAGCAAAATGCTTCTCTCGTCCGAATCATTGTCGCTTAAATTGAAAATGGCTCTGCTGCCGTTATCCTCCATTTTCTTTTTTCTCTTTGAAAAAAGTTTTTTGAAGCCGCCGCGTTTTTCAATTTCTCTAACCTTTTCATTAAGTATCTTAATTCCGAGATTAACTTTGTCCGCTTCGCCTTCATTTATTCCGATTACCCCCCCGCTTAAAGAATCATCTACGGTGCCTTTTAAAATGCTTGCGATTTCAAGCTCCTCAACAGGTTCCTCTTTATTTTCGCTGTTGTACATATCAATAAAATCTTGTTTTTGCACAACTGTGAGCTCTCCGTTTTTAGGGGATTTATTAATTGCATATTCAAGCACACTAACAACATCATCAAAAAGTTCATCTCCGATTTCAACCACGCTTGCGCTGATTGAAATCATAGGGCCTAATTTGGATAAAATCCTTTCATATACCGAATATACCCCGTTTAATTTAGCCCTTGATAAAAAGATATAATAGGTGGTGTCATCTTTCATGGCTATTGTGTCATTCAGCCTGACCGATGATTTAAGGGCTTGGGTTAAAAGCTCTTTATCCGACTCGACATTAATTGTGGGGCGGGTTTTAATTAAAAGAAGGCATGAGTGCCGTTTAGTGTCTTTTGATTGAGATATGACACTTTCCAAAAATTTTAAGCTAAAGCCTTCTTTATAAAAACCAGTATCAGAATCTATTATTCCCAGTTTTGTCAAAAAATCGTCTTTTGTTTTGTTTATAAGGACAATTTCACTTTTTTTAATTGCCCATATAACCCTGATTACAAGCTCATAATCTTTCAGCGGGAAATTAAGGATGTCGGTTATTCCGTTGTCAAACGCTTCTACTATATAATCAGTGCTAGAATATTCAGGGTATAAAATTACGGGGGTTTCTTTTGCAAGGGGGCTTTTTCTTATTTTCTTTAAAAGTTTAAGTGCGTTTTTGTCGTTTTCTTTTGCATGCAAAATTATGACATTCGGCAGGCTTTCTTTTATGCTGCCCTCCGCGTCATAATAATCATAACATTCCACCCTGTCAACTTCCCTTAACAGAACCAGCATGTTTTTTATTTCGTTTACCGCATATTCGGTATCCGATATGATTGCAACGGTGTTATTATATCCCATGTCTTTAAATTACCTCTATTTTTTAGTTATTGCAAATTCATAAAGTTTTTATAAGCAATGTTGAGAATTTGAACTATTTTGCAAAATACCCTATAGTTCTTTAAGAAGGATAACAAAATGGATAAAAAGAAAGTTTTTTTAATAATTTGCACAATTTTGGCACTGGGAATTTTATTAAGACTTATAAATTTAAATAAACCCGAAGGCATGTGGAATGATGAGTATCTTACATGGGAAATTGCAAAAGCAGCATTTCCTTACGAATTTTTTCAGGCAATAATGAAAAATTGCCATGCCCCCCTTCATTATATTTATCTTAAAATCTGGATGTATTTTTTCTCGGATTCCGATTATTCCCTAAGGATGTCTTCTCTGGTTCCGGGGGTTTTATCAATTGTCGTTATGTATTTTGCAGGCAGAAAACTCGGGAAAAAGGCGTCTGATACGGCGGGAATAACAGCGGCTGCGTTTTGCGCCATAAGTGCATTTTTAATATATTTTTCCCAAGAAGTAAGAATATACTCCCTTCTTTTCCTTCTGAGCGCAATTAACGTAATTTGCGCAATAAATACCATGGAAAATCCCGATAAAAAAAACTGTTGTTTTTTTGCTCTTGCCTCTTTGCTTGTCATGCTTGAACACACAATAGGCTTTGTTTTTGTTTTCTTTTCTGTATGCGGAGTGATTTTCTTTGCAGACAAAAATAAAAAATTCAGAAAATATATAGCAAGCGCCCTTTTAATCGCTCTTATTGTTTTTATTCCGGTTGCGATATTTTTATATAACGTCATGTTTAACCAGCAATATTTCAGCCAATGGTGGGCACCTTTCAGTCTTGCAAAAACAGGTTTTTTCTTTACGGACTTGTTTTCTCCTTATCTGATAAACATAACAAATGCGCCCCCCTATTTTTGGTCAATGGTATATGACGGCAGCAATGTAAACTTTGGTTTTATAATTTTTGCGCTCACCCCTCTTTTAATTGCAAGTTTGTGTATGTTAAAAGGGATTTTTGCACCCGATAAAAACGTTAAATATTTCCTTCTTGTTTCATTAGGGGTTTATTTAACCGTTTTAGCCGCTTCGCTTTTCGGGAAAATTATCTTTTTAACAAAGTATATGACAGAAATTTACCCTCCTTTAATACTTCTTTGCGTGCACGGGTTTGCGAGTTTTAAGGATAAAAGCCTAAAAGTAGTGCTCGCAACCGTTTATGCTGTTATTTGCCTGTTTTTTATTGCCGCTTCAAAATATTCACCCGTTAAATTAATAAGGACGGAAGGTCAAAATATACCGGTTGCAATGTTAAGCGTTCTTGAAAAAAAAGATACCGACAAGCTCGTGTTTCTTTATTACCCAAAAGAAAGATTTTCAAAATATATGCCCGAAGTTTCTTATGACCCCAAAATTTCAAGCATTTCAAAGTATGACTTTTTTTTTATAAAGGATAAAGCCTTGAGCGCAACAGACGCTTTTTTAAACGGTAAAGAAGATTATAAAAGCGTTTTTTTTTCAAAAAACAACCCCCCGCTTGATATGTTTTTATCAGAAAATGTATTTTCTGATATAAAAAAGGGGGATAAGTTTTTTCTGGTGGATTTTGCTCCCGTTTCTCTGTTTTCTGTTGAGCATTTTTCTGAAATTATACATTCGGAAAAAAAGTATAACGAAACGCCATTCCTTTATTTGGCGTTTTCCTACATAAGAAACTATATAGTGGATGAAGCGGGATTAAAGCTTGCTTTTGACGGCGTTATACGCAATTATGACTGGAGAATTTATATATTTGAAAAAACGTAAAGTTTCATATTGTTTCAAGCATACTTTATCTTAAAGTCTTGTCATATACTTGAAATAGTTGTATCATAGACAGGTACGGTTTTAATCAAAAAGGAAACAGCGTATGGGATTTCACATGCAGATATTAATTGCTCTTTTACTCGGTATAAAGCGAAATTGGCACATTTTTACGGGTATTTTGCTCGGGATAATATGCGGGCTTTTATTTCCTGCTTCGAGTTACCCCATTCCGCATAAAATATTTGCATTTGTCGGGCAGGCATTCATAAATATTATCCAAATGGTTGTGATTCCACTTGTTATAAGCGCAATTGTCATTGGGATTTCAAGCGTTGGAGATAATAAACAGCTTGCAAAATTCGGCAAAAAGATGATTTTCTATTATGCCGTTATAACGCTTGCTGCCGTTACAATCGGCGCAGTTTTAGGCATTGTGATTAACCCCGGAGAAGGCGCAAGGGAGTTTATCAATCCTCAAGCTGCGCAAGAAGTCCAAGAGCTTGTTTCAAATATGCTTATTGACCGGCAGTCCCAATTTGCAAACATCTTTCTGGGATTAATTCCTAAAAATCCGTTCAGCGCTTTAAGCCTTGGAGAAATGGTTCCCATTATAATTTTCACTCTTGTTTTTTCAATTGCGCTCTCAAAAGTCGGCGAAATTAACCGCCCTGTTGTTTCATTTTTTGAAAGCATATTCGCAGCAACAATGAAAGTAACGGATTGGATTATGTACCTTGCCGCTCCCGGCATTTTCGCCCTCGTCGCAAGCGCAATTTCAAGCTCGGGAATTTCCATTTTTGAGGGAGTCGGGAAATATTTTGCGGCAATAACAATCGGGATAATTATTCAGTTTGCCGTTGTATATCCCCTTATGTTAAAAATTTTTTCAAAAGTTTCGGTTGCAAAATTATACGGAGCAATAGCCGAAGCCGCTATGGTTGCTTTCGGCACAGCGTCCAGCTCTGCAACATTGCCTTTAACAATTACCTGTTGCGAAAAAAGAGGGATTTCAAGCAAAATCTGCTCGTTTGTTCTTCCTTTGGGCGCAACGCTGAATATGGACGGAACAGCCTTGGTTCAGACAGTTGCGGTTCTTTTCTTAACTCAGGCCTATGGCGTTGATTTATCTCTGCTTGCAATTATTCAAATCGCTCTGCTTGCGATTGTCGCTTCTTCAACCTGTGCGGGAATCCCGGGGGCAGGATTGATTACTATTGCCCTTGTTTTAAACGGTATCGGCTTAACCCCCGAACAGATGGTAGAGGGTTTTTCGTTCCTCTTTGTTTTGGAAAGGTTTACCGACATGTTAAGAACAACCGCAAATGTTACATCTGACGCCGTTGTTGCAGCAATTATCGCAGATAACGCAAATGAAATTAACTATGAACTTTTTAATAATCCGGAATATCAAAAAGAAATAATATAATGAATATTGACGTTGTTCTTGAAGGCAAACTCAAAGAGTCATGTTTCAAAACGGGCGCCGATGAATTTAAAAAGCGCCTAAATGGTTATATAACACTTAAAATTATTGAGGTGCAATCGGTTGATGATTTTATTAAAAGTATAAAGCAAAATGATTTTGTAATCACGCTTGAAATCGAAGGGACACCCCTGACGAGCGTTGAATTTGCACAAAAATTAAGAGAAATTGAGCTTGAGGGATATTATAATAAAGTTGTTTTTTTAATAGGAGGCTCAAACGGGCTCTCTGACAAGGCAAAAGAAAAATCCGATTTCAAGTTTTCAATGTCAAAATTAACTTTTTTACATCAGGAAGCCTGCATGATTTTAATTGAACAAATTTATCGGGCGGTAAAAATTCTAAAAAACGAACCATATCATAAATAAAGAAGGGTAAATTTATGCGCGCAGTCGACATTATTGAAAACAAAAAACAGGGAAAAACGCACACAAAAGAAGAAATTGACTTTCTCGTTGAGGGATATATTAAAGGAGAAGTTGAAGATTATCAAATGTCTGCTTGGCTTATGGCGGTATGCTT
>CAYUWO010000040.1:9336-12932 GCA_964448535.1 uncultured Gammaproteobacteria bacterium
GAAACGGTTTATTTAACCCAAAGTTTTATAAACTCGGGAGATGTTTTGGATTTTTCACATTTTGGGGTTCATGTTGCCGATAAACACTCAACAGGGGGCGTTGGAGATAAAGTTACCCTTGTTTTAATTCCCCTGCTTGCTTCCTTAAATGTCGCATGCGCTAAACTATCGGGCAGGGGGCTCGGAATGACGGGCGGAACCATAGACAAACTTGAATCTATTCAAGGGTTTGACTGTATGCTGTCCGAAAATGCTTTTATTGAGCAGATAAAAAACATAGGCGCCGCAATTTCGGCGCAAACTCCAAATTTGGTTCCTGCGGACGGAAAAATATATGCGCTTAGGGACGTAACCGCAACAGTAGACAACAAATCTTTAATATGTGCGTCCGTTGTGAGCAAAAAGGTTGCAAGCGGCGCAGATATTATAGTGTTAGATGTTAAATACGGAAACGGGGCCTTTATTAAAACAAAAGAGGAAGCACGCGAACTTGCAGATTTAATGATTCAAGTCGGCGCAAAATTAAACAGGAAAATTGACGCCGTCATATCTTCAATGGAACAGCCGCTTGGAAAAGCTGTCGGAAATTCGCTCGAAGTTATTGAAGCAATTCAATTTTTAAAGGGCAAATTTTCCCGCGACTTGTACGACATCACGGTTGAAATTGCCGCTAAAACCCTTATTCTGGCGGGTATTGCCCCTAATTTTACAAAAGCAAAAAAAATTATAGACGAAAAAATTGCATCAGGGGAGGCGCTTGAAAAATTAAGACAAATTATATCGGCTCAAAAGGGGAACCCCTCCGTTACAGAGGATTTTTCCCTTTTTAATATAGGAGAAAACTATGTGCAGGTTAAAACTCAATATAACGGATATGTCCATGGTTTAAATGCTCTTGAAATCGCCCATGCCTGCAAACTTTTAGGCGCAGGAAGAGATAAAAAATCTGACAGCATAGATTTCGGCGCCGGTTGTACCATAAATAAAAAAATAGGAAACAAGGTTAAAACCGGAGATTTGCTTTTAACGCTTTACTGGAATGATGTGCCCAAAGAAAGGGTGGATGAAGCGATTTTGCATGTTATGAGGGCGTATAAAATTAAAGAAGGCGAAATTAAACGCCCGCCGGTTGTGGCAAAGTTTTAAATTAATCTTCTATAACTCTGCCTTCAAACATTTCAAGCATTTCGGCAGTAATTTTGGTGTAAGTTTTCAAACCCTCCTGTTCGGAAGAGTTTTCAAGCGGCGGTGTGTCTTCTTCATAGCTGTGCTCACGCTCAAAAGAGGAGTTTTCTAAAAAAGCGGATGTTTCGCCGGATGGTTCGTCATCATTTGCACTAAAGCTTTTTTTGGGCTCGGGCGGCGTTATAATTTTTGTGTTAATTTTGGATTCAATTATTTTTGTATCCTTGGTAACGGTTACAAATTCTATATCGGCGTCCTCCCCCAATACGGCTTTTATGGATTTTAAAAGGGGCTTATATTTGTTCTCGCTTTTTGCCTGAACAATCGCATTTTGATTAACAAACCCCAAAGTAATGTGTCCGTTTTCAACTCTTATAAGTTTTCCCACACCCGAATAAAAAAATTTAGCGGGCACGGATTCCACTTTATTTAAAATTTCCGCCCAAATTACGCCGGAATCAGCAATTTTTGAAGATAAACCGGATGTTTTTGAAGAATCAAGAGCACCTAAATAAGAAGCCGGCTCATCATTTTCGGCTTTCCGTGCGCCGTCTTTAAGGGTTGTGTCTTTTGCTTTTTCAATGTCTTGAATAACATTTGAAGAAGAACTTGCCTTAGTTTCTAACTCCTGTTTAGTTTCATTTGCACGGGCATTTTCTTTGTTTAAAATATCTCTTATTGAAGGCTCGGTTTTACTAACTTCGCCGCCTGCTATTTCACTTGATTTTGTAATATTTTTTTGTTCAACCTGTTTATTATCTTTAAGAGAAGATATTGCGATAATCATAACTTCCGCCCAAAGATAAGGGTTTGTTGCGGTTTTAATTTCTTTATAATATTCAACAATTTGATTCATGATTGAAATTAATTTAGAACAATTAAAGAGCGGATTGTTTTTAATTTTTTCAATCCCTGTTTTATCAACAAGGGTAATTTCAGAGGCTGTTTTATCATCTTTTGAGCTTAAAATAAAAACAGTGTTTCTTAAAAATTCAATATAGTTCTCAACAAAATTTCTTGGCTCCGAGCCTTTTTCATAAATTTTTTCAACCTTTTTAACTCCCTCCTCAATTTCTCCGTTAAGAACGCTTAAAGTTAAATCATACAACGTGTCAAACGTCAGTTTGCCCGTCAGCATTTCAATTGTTTCTTTTGTGATTTGTTTTTCAACCCCTAAAACGGAAACTTGATCAAGCAGGGCAAGAGAATCTCTCATTCCGCCCGAAACATTTTTTGCAATTGAATAAAGCGCATCGTCTGTTATATTAATTTTTTCAATAAGGGAAATCTCTTTTAGCCTTTTTACGATATCGTTAATTGTAATTCGCTTAAAATCAAACCTTTGGCACCTGCTTACTATTGTTTCAATGACTTTATGAGGCTCTGTGGTTGCAAGAATAAAAATAACATTTTCAGGGGGCTCTTCAAACGTTTTTAAAAGCGCATTAAACGCCTCTTTAGAGAGCATGTGGACTTCATCTATTATAAAAATTTTATATTTGCCGCTCATTGGAGCATATTGAACTTTATTTATAAGTTCTCGGGCGTCGTCAATCCCCCTGTTTGTAGCGGCGTCAATCTCAATAACATCAAGACCCGATGCATTAGTAACGTCAAGGCAGCTTTGACACTTTTGACAAGGGTCGACCGTGGGACCGTTGGCACAATTTAGAGATTTTGCAAAAATTCTTGCGCTTGAAGTCTTTCCTGTTCCTCTCGGACCGCAAAAAAGATAAGCGTTGGCAATTTTATTGAGCTTTATGGCGTTTTCAAGCGCCCTGACGGTAAATTCCTGCCCGATAACATCTTTAAAAGATTGGGGGCGGTATTTTCTAAACAGCGGAAGATAATTGTTTGAAGTTTTTCCATTCATAAAAATATTATATTATAAAAATTCTTAAATACTGGCAAAAAAATTTGTTTGAAATATAATTATTTTGATATGCGCTATAAAATAACAAAAATTGAAAGTGTTAATTCAACAAGCGTCTGGGCAAGAAAAAACCTTGAACGTTTAAACGATTTTGAGGTTATCAGCGCAGATGTTCAAACTCAAGGGCATGGGCAATTTGAGAGAAAATGGTATTCAACCTCAAATAACGGCGGGAACATCTATATATCAATTGTTTTAAAACCCGAAAACCTTGAACATTTAAACGAGCTTACAAGGTATACAAGCTTAATCGTGTCGGATGTATTGAGTACATACAATTTAGAGCCGAGCTTTAAATTTCCGAACGATGTTTTAATTGAAGGAAAAAAAATTTCGGGCATTCTTGCCGAGTCGGTTTTTCAGGGTTCCGAATTTAAAGGAGTTGTTGTCGGGGTCGGAATTAACTTAAATCTTAATAAAGATGACCTTAATAAAATTGATATTCCGGCAACCTCAATATACAATGAAACAGGAAAAA
>CAYUWO010000041.1:0-4494 GCA_964448535.1 uncultured Gammaproteobacteria bacterium
TGGCGCTCTGTCCTTTTCCTGTTGATTGATAATATCTTTGCCCTTCGTATACAAGTTCTTGAATTTTTTCAAATTCAATCCTCTCGCCTTCCGTTTCTCCGTACATCTCAATTTCGAATTTATCTGTTGTATCTTTTGAAAAATCAATTGAAGCGCACAAGGTGAGCTCTTTTTTAGTTAATTTATACATAGACATATCGTCTTTTTCGATAAATTCCCAGTTGGGACCGGCTTGAGAGATGTAATAGTTGTAAAAATCTATTGCGTTTTCTTTTTCAAGCGCAAGGTTGTTTGTCTGCATGGGCGCAAACCTGCATGCTAAAAGCATTTGATAGGCTTTTTGCTCAAATGCGGAATCTCTCTTAACCCAGTATAATAAATCTTTTTCAGGGTCTTTAATTGTAATATAAGGGGTTTTTGGAGTTTTTGCATAAGGAACTTTTACCCCGTCATATTCAAAATCGAGAGAAGCCTTTAGAGATTGGTCATAGTCGATTCCAAGCTCTACTATACATTTTGGCGGGCGTTTTTCAAATGAAAGCTTTTCCATTTCTTCAGATAATTCAACTGTCATAACTTTTCTTAATTCGGGCAGCTCTTCATAGATGAATTTCCCGCCCTCAGCATCTTTTATATCCGTAAAGGAAGATTTAATTAGGTTTTGAGGCAAAACAGAAACCTGAACGTCAGTTTGAAAAATTCTGTCTTTATATCTGCCCCACTTTAAGCCCCTTGAAAAATATCTTATCTCTTCAAAGGGGTAAACCTCTTTATTGTCGGGGCGTTTCCAATATAAAGAAAGCAAAACGTTGCCCACATAAGAAACGTTAACGGCAAGACACAAATTCCATACTTCCTGAGAAAAAAGAATTTTTTTGTGGGTCTTTGCATCAATAACATCTTCCATTTTTGAGAGCATTTTGAAAAATTCGTCAAATTTATTTATCTGAACGTCATACCAGCCTGATTTTTTATCCAGCCTTGATTGCTTTAATAACATTGAAAACATCATTGCTTCAAGTTTTTGAACTTCGTTTAATTTAAAGTCGGGGTCGGCTTTTTGCGCCTCTAAAACAGCTTTAAAAATTCCTTCCAAATCACGTATAACACGCTTTGTGTTTCTGTCCATAACAAGGATAGAGAAGAAATTTTGACGTCTTTTAGGGTTAAAATGGAAGATATAACCGCCTTTGGGGCTTTGCGTCATTAAAATATTTTCATCTTCAAAAACGGGCGGAATATCAAATTTTTCATACATAAGTTCGTCGACAAGATGTTCTTTAATTGCGCTCAAACCGAGAGCCACGGCATGCTTGCACCATGGTTCATCAAGCGGGCAGGAACACTTAGGAGTTACTTTTGTTTTTGTAAATTTTAGGGAAACGTCATAGTGGTCTTTAAAATTTCCCTTAACCTTTCCGGATATAGTGCCGTCCTTTGTTAAAGGGTCTGATACAAGACCTTTTTGGAAACACTCATATCCCCTGCGCCAGCTGCCGGGTTTTGAAGAATCTTTAATAAATTTGTTGTTAAAAATGTACTTCACAATAACACTGAAAAAACGTAAACCAACAATCAAAGTTAAAATCTTAAATGTGAAACAAAAGGACTAACACTCGAAATTAACTTATAACATAATAATTTTATCAAAAATAATATTAAAAGCAAGCGGAATTTTATATTTCCGCCAATTTATTTTTCTTTATTATAATAAAGAAAAATTGTGTAACAGACACTTGCAAATTTTACTCTGTTGTTTTATAATGTTTTTGTGAAATAAATCACGAATTAAAATGCAAGCACATATATTTTGTGAAGGAGAAAACACTAATGACAGCAGAAGAAAAAGCCTCAATCGAGTGTGAGTGCAAAATTGAGGTTGAAGAAAGAAAGCCTGTTACTTGCGCCGAGGACTTTGAAGAAATGATTGTCGAGGTTCATAAAGCTCAAAAACAGTACGCATCTTTTACTCAGGAACAGGTTGACAAAATTTTTAAAGCTGCCGCTCTTGCGGCAAACAAAGCAAGAATTCCTCTTGCAAAAATGGCTGCGGAAGAATCAGGCATGGGAATTGTGGAAGATAAAGTTATTAAAAACCACTACGCCTCCGAATATATCTACAATAAATATAAAAACGTTAAAACCTGCGGCATTTTATCCGAAGATAAAGTTAACGGAATAAAAAAAGTTGCCGAGCCTTTAGGCGTTATTGCGGGCATTGTTCCTACAACAAACCCGACCTCCACGGCTATTTTTAAATCTTTAATTGCTCTAAAAACAAGAAACGCAATTATTTTTTCCCCGCACCCGAGAGCCAAAAAGTCAACAATCGCTGCGGCAAAAATTGTTTTGGACGCTGCAGTTAAAGCGGGAGCTCCGAAAAACATAATAAACTGGATAGATAACCCGACGATTGAACTGTCCGGTCTTTTAATGGCTCACCCGAAAATTGACGCTATTCTTGCAACGGGCGGCCCCGGCATGGTTAAAGCGGCTTATTCATCGGGAAAACCGGCGCTTGGCGTAGGCTCCGGAAACACTCCGGCTGTTATTGATGAAACCGCAAACATTCAAATGGCAGTTTCTTCAATTTTAATGTCAAAAACTTTCGATAACGGGATGATTTGTGCGTCTGAACAGTCAGTTATTGCAGTTGAAGAAATTTATGACAAAGTTAAGGCCGAGCTTCAATACAGGGGCGCATACGTTTTAAATGATGATGAAGCAAAAAAAGTTGCAAAAATAATCCTTGTTGACAGGGGCGGTCAAACCGCAGTAAACCCCGCAATTGTCGGACAACCCGCTTGTAAAATAGCGGAACTTGCAGGGGTTAAAGTTCCTGCCGATACAAAAGTTATCATAGGGGAAGAAACCGAAGTTGCGGCTGAAAACCCGTTTGCGCACGAAAAGTTATCCCCCGTTCTTGCGCTTTACAAGGCAAAAGATTTTAACCGCGCGGTTGATATGGCGCATGATCTTGTAATGTTGGGCGGTGCGGGGCACACCTCTGTTTTATATACGGATGAGCGCAAACAGGATAGAATTAATATCTTCGCCACAAAGCTGCCGACAGGGAGAATCTTAATTAACTCTCCTTCATCTCAAGGAGGCATAGGCGACCTTTATAATTTCAGGCTGGAACCCTCGTTAACGCTCGGCTGCGGCTCATGGGGCGGAAACTCCGTCAGTGAAAACGTAGGCGTGAAGCATTTATTAAACTACAAAACCGTTGCTGAAAGGAGAGAAAATATGCTTTGGTTCAAGGTTCCGCCGAGAATTTACTTTAAAAGAGGTGCTACCGATTTAGCATTAAGAGAATTACAAGGCAAACAAAGGGCATTTATCGTAACGGACAGATTCCTCTTTGATTCGGGCGCCGTTTATAATATTACAAAACCCTTAGAAGAAATCGGGGTGGATTATCAAATTTTCTTTGATGTTAAGCCTGACCCCACCTTGTCGACCATAAACGAAGCAATGCTTATGGTTAACGCTTATAAGCCCGATGTAATTATTGCGCTGGGCGGCGGCTCTCCGATTGACGCAGCAAAAATTATCTGGCTTCAATACGAACAGCCCGACTTGCAATTTGACGACATTGCTATGAGATTTATGGACATAAGAAAAAGAATCTGTATGCCTCCTAAATTAGGAGCAAAGGCAACTATGGTCGCAATCCCGACTACATCAGGTACCGGTTCTGAAGTAACGCCTTTTGCCGTTATAACAGATGATAAAACTCATATTAAATATCCGATTGCAGACTACTGTTTGACGCCTGATATGTCGATTATTGACGCCAATTTTGTTGATACAATGCCAAAGGGTTTAACTGCCGCATCGGGTATTGACGCCCTGACTCATGCTCTTGAAGCTTATGTTTCTTCAATGGCTACAAACTTCACAAATTCCCCTGCCTTAGAAGCGGCAAAGCTTATCTTTAGGTATCTTCCCCGCTCTTACAATAACGGCAAGGATGACCCTGTTGCAAGAGAAAAAATTCATTATGCCTCTTGTCTTGCAGGCATGGCGTTTGCTAACGCATTTTTGGGAGTTTGCCACTCAATGGCTCACAAATTGGGCGCAGCGTTTAATGTTCCGCATGGTCTTGCCAACGCATTTTTGATTAATCAGGTAATCAGATATAATGCAACTGATTGTCCTAAAAAACAGGCGACATTCCCGCAGTATAAATTCCCGAATGCAAAAGCCAAATACGGTCAGGTTGTCGACAATTTAGGCTTGGGCGGAAAAGACGATGACGAAAAAGTCGAAATCTTAATTAACGCAATAACAAACCTTAAGAAAGAATTGAATATTCCGCTTTCAATCAAAGATTGGGGCATAACGGAAGAACAGTTCTACTCTAAGCTTGATGAACTTGTTGAACTCGCATTCGATGACCAGTGCACGGGCGCAAACCCTGTATATCCTTTAATGTCAGAAATTAAAGAAATGTACATTAAGGCGTTTAAAGGCGAATCTTAGAAATAT
>CAYUWO010000041.1:4504-12885 GCA_964448535.1 uncultured Gammaproteobacteria bacterium
AACAGATTAACCCTATACCATTATATTCTTGCGGATTGTATAAAAAAGAAAATACCCACGGTTACAAGCGCAATGATTGCACAATTGCTAAAAATTGACGATTCTCAAGTCAGAAAAGACATTTCGCTTTTGAATAATACCGGAAAATCAAGAGTAGGGTACAATACGGTACAGCTAAAAGAAACCATAGAAAAAAACCTCGGTTTTAAAAACTCTAAATCTGCGTTTATAATAGGTGCGGGCAATTTGGGCTCGGCTCTTGCAAAATATAACGATTTTGAAGATTACGGATTAAAAGTTACAGCGCTTTTTGATTCGGATAAAAATAAAATCGGAACAAAAATAAACGGGAAACCTGTTTATGACATAAACGACCTTCCTGAATATGCAAGACAGATGAATATCGAAATAGGAATTTTAACGGTTCCTGCCGATTTTGCGCAAGAAATAGCAGACTGGGCCGTTAAATCAAACATTAAATATCTTTGGAATTTTTCTCCGACTGTGCTTGAAGTTAAAGATGGGGTTGAAGTTTGGAATGAAAACCTTATGGGTGGGTTTTTGCAATTTTCTTATAAAATTTCTCATTAAAATGACATTTTAAATTGTTTTTCTTTTTTCTGCTTTTCTCATGTTTTTATAACAGTATGCAAAATAAATAAAGACGCCTATTAAAACCCATAAGGGGAATAAAACTGCGCTTGTGCCGAGGTTAAGAAGAGAATATACCATAAGCCCGCCGCAAAATAATATGCCTAAAATCGGAAAAAGCGGAACAAAAGGAACCTTGAACGGTCTTTTTCTGTTTGGTTCCGTTTTTCTTAAAATTAGAACCGCAATACAAACAATGGTAAAAGAAGCAAAAGTTCCAAAATCGCAAAGCTCTGCCGAAACATTTAAATCCATAAACAGTGTGCCTAAAACGACTGCTATTCCTGAAGCCCAAGTAATAATATGGGGAGTTTTATATTTTGGGTGAATTTTTTGCAAACTGTCAGGCAAGAAGCCATCCCTGCTCATTGCGTATAAAATCCTTGTTGTCCCTAGCTGATAAACAAGAATAACTGATGTCAATCCGGCAAGAGCGCCAATTGAAATAAGCCCCGCTATCCAATTGTTCCCCGTTGCGCTCATAGCGGCGGCTATCGGGGCAAGAACATTAATTTTATCTATAGGAACCATTCCGGTTAAAACAAGAGAGGTTAGAACATAGACAACTGTACAAATTATAAGGGTTCCAATTAAGCCAATCGGAAGGTTTTTTTGAGGGTTTTTTGTTTCTTCCGCCGCCGTTGATATGGCGTCAAACCCAACGTATGCAAAGAAAATGATAAACGCTCCGGATATTATTCCGCGAAATCCGTTCGGGGCAAAGGGCGTCCAATTTTCGGGCTTTATATAAAAAGCGCCCGCTATAACAAAAAGAAGTATCACTGCAAGTTTTATCCCGACCATTATAGCCGCAGCTTTTGTAGATTCTTTTATTCCTCTTGCAAGAAGCATAGTAATAACAATAATTAAAATTATTGCAGGCAGATTTATTGAAAAGGGAATAACTCCAAATAGCTTAGGAATAGCAACAGACGGGTCAAGCCCCGAATCTGCGCAAACCGAAAGAGCAGTCTTGTAATCGTATATAAGCCAAACGGGAGGGTTAACAAGCCAATTGGGAAGAATATGCGAGAACCCCTTTAAAAATTCAAAGAAATATCCCGTCCACGCATGGGCAACCGTAATATTTCCTATCGCATATTCAAGCATTAAAACCCAGCCTACAATCCATGCCATAAATTCCCCCATAGTGGCATAAGTATAGGTATAAGAGCTTCCGGCAACGGGAATCATTGAAGCAAATTCGGAATAGCAGAGCGCAGAAAACAGACAGGCAAGCATTGCAATTATCATTGATATGACAAGTGCAGGTCCCGCTCCGGCAGATTCCGGACCTCCGGCTGCCGCTACGCCTATTATGGTAAAAATCCCCGTTCCTATAACTGCGCCTATTCCAAGCATAATAAGGTCAAAAGCGGTAAGCGTTTTTTTAAGTTCGGAGCCTTCCGCCGCTTGAAGCATTTCATCGGGTGATTTTTTATTTAATAAATTTGATATAAACGGTTTAAAGTTTAGCGTCATTCCCTTTTTTACTACCCCTTTTTATCCGATTTTCTTATGTTTTTATATCCGTATCCCATATAAAACAACACGCCAAGCCCTATCCAAAGAGGAAAAAGGAACCTTGAAGCGGTTAAAAACTTCATTGAATAAAACATAAGCCCGCCGCAGCATATAATCCCCGTTAACGGAAACCAAGGAGAAAAAGGAACCTTATAGGGGCGGTGCCTTTTAGGGTCTGTCTTTCTTAAAATAAACACGGCTATACAGACAATTATAAATGATGTAAAAGTTCCAAAATTGCATAACTCTGCGGCAGTGGAGATATTTAAGCACATTGACCCCAAAATACATATAATTCCCACTATTATTGTAATAACGTGGGGAGTTTTATATTTAGAATGGATTGATTTTAAGGTTTTAGGGAAGAAGTTATCTCTGCTTATGGCATATAAAATTCTCGTTGCGGCAAGCATCATAACCATAAGTACAGAGGTTAAGCCCGTAAGGGCGCCGATTGAAATAAGCCCCGCTATCCAATTTTGACCGACAGCGGAGATTGCATGGGCTATTGGCGCTTGAATATCAATCTTATCTACAGGCTGCATTCCGCATAAAACAAGCGCAACAAGAACATAAACAACGGTGCATACCCCAAGAGAGCCGATAATTCCAATCGGAAGGTTTTTTTGAGGGTTTTTTGTTTCTTCCGCCGCCGTTGCGATAGCGTCAAAACCTATGTATGCAAAGAAAATTATAAATGCGCCCATAAATATCCCCTGCATCCCGTTCGGGGCAAAGGGCGTCCAATTTTCGGGCTTTATATAAAAAGCGCCCGTTATCAAAAATAAAGCAATTACGGTTAATTTTATAAGAACCATAGCCCCCGCCATTTTTGTGGATTCTTTTATTCCTCTAATCAAAATCCCCGCCATAATGACGGTAATTACAATCCCCGGAAGATTAAAAGATATCGGAACCCCCATAAAATCAGGAATATTAACGGCAGGGTCAAGCCCGTTTTTGGTTAAAATTGAACAAGCCGTAGAATAGTCATGGGTGAGCCAGATGGGAGGGTTTGTAATGAATGCGGGCAAATACTTTGAAAACCCTTGCAAAAACTGCATAAAATACCCCGTCCAAGCGGACATTACGGCAATGTACCCTACAAGATATTCAAGCATTAAAACCCAGCCTACAATCCATGCTAAAAACTCGCCCATAGTAGCGTAAGTGTAAAGGTAAGCGGAGCCGGCAACGGGAATCATTGAAGCAAATTCGGAATAACACATAGCGGAAAACACACAGGCAAGAGAAGCCAAAATCATGGATACAATAAGCGCAGGCCCCGCTCCGGCAGATTCCGGACCTCCGGCTGCCGCAATTCCTACAACCGTAAAAATGCCCGAGCCTATAATAGCACCAACCCCAAGTATAACAAGGTCAAAAGCCGTAAGAGTTTTGCTCAGCCCTTCCGTTTTTGCACGCTCAATCATATCATCAGGGTTCTTTATCTTGAATAAATTTGCTCCGATTTTTCTGAGCGCACTTAATTCCTTTGAGTTGACTTTCAAATCTTCAGACAGGTCGTTTTGTTCCCGAAAGGTGTTTTCTTCCATATTTTTCCTTATTTATTGAGAAGCGGATACCCCATTTTTTCTCTCTGCTTTACGTAAAGCCCTGCAACCATAGACGCCATTTTTCTTACCCTGTTTATATAGTTGATTCTCTCGTCTTTACTTATAACCCCTCTTGCATCAAGAAGATTAAATGCATGAGAACATTTAAGAGTCCAATCATAAGCGGGGAGAACAATTTCGGAATTTATGCAGGCGTAACTTTCCGCTTCTGACAGGTCAAAAAGCTCAAACAGCCTTTTTGGGTCGGAGCATTCAAAGTTATATTTAGATTGTTCAATTTCGTTTTGAAGATAGATATCACCGTATTTTAGCTTTTTATTCCACATAACATCATACACGGAATCTGCGTTTTGAAGGTACATAGCTATTCTCTCAAGCCCGTAGGTAATTTCAAGCGCAACCGGTTTAACCTCCAGCCCTCCGACCTGTTGAAAATAAGTAAATTGGGTAATTTCCATGCCATCGAGCCAAACTTCCCAGCCGACGCCTGCCGCCCCTAAAGTAGGAGATTCCCAGTTATCTTCAACAAATCTGACGTCATGCTTAGCTAAATCAACCCCCATAGCACTTAATGAATTTAGGTAAACTTCCTGCGCATTATCGGGAGAAGGTTTTAAAATTACCTGATATTGAAAATAATGTCCCAGCCTGTTGGGGTTTTCCCCGTATCTGGCATCGGTCGGACGTCTGCAAGGTTCAACCATTGCCGTAGAATAAGGCTCCGGCCCGAGAGCCCTTAAGAAGGTTGCCGGATTCATAGTGCTTGCGCCTTTTTCAATATCATAGGGCTGTTGAATAATACAGCCGTAATCAGACCAGTATTTTGATAAATTTAAAATTAATTCCTGAAAAGTAAGTGCCATAACTATTGAATAGTACAACAATTCACTTAATTTTACAAGTGTAAAATTAACGCTTTATTATAATCTTAACATTTTTCAATAAGACAAATTGAATATGCTTCGATACAAAGCCCTGCGCCCGTGTCGTCAAGCTTTTCTTTTGTTTTTCCTTTTATTGAAATTTTATCCTCTGTAATATTAAGCGCAGCGGCAAGTTTTTTTTTCATCATATTTTTGTAAAAAGAAAGTTTCGGCTGTTCGCAAATGACGGTTGTATCTATATTTTCTATTTTATACCCTTCTTTTTTAAGGAGTTCGCCCGCTTCTTTTAAAAGTTCAAGACTGTTTTTATTTTTATATTTTATATCGGTGTCGGGGAAATGTTCCCCTATATCCCCTAAATTTGCCGCGCCAAAAAGAGAATCAATAATGGCATGGCTTAAAACATCGGCGTCCGAGTGTCCCAAAAGCCCCTTTTTAAAAGGAATGTCAACCCCGCCTATTATTAAGGGGCGTCCTTCCGTGAGTTTATGAATGTCATATCCTTGTCCGATTCTCATTTATAATAAACCTTTCTATGGCTTCGCTCAAACCGTCTTTAGAAATAGGAGGCGCAATGTAGTCTGCGATTGTTTTTAATTTTTCGCTCGCATTTCCCATTGCAACCTTAATGCCTGCGTTCATCAGCATATCATAATCGTTATCCTGATCGCCCGAGGCAAAAATTTCTTCTTTTTTTATCCCCCAGTAATTTGAAAGAAATTTAAGAGCCGAGCCTTTTGTGGCGTCTTTATTTGTAAATTCAAGATAGTATTTGTGGCTTCTTACAACCGCAAGTTTTCCTCTGAAATGCTCTGCCATTTCATCTCTTAAATTTAAAAGCTCTTTTTCATTATAAATTATCCCGAGAAGTTTTGACACAACCCCAAGTTTAACCTTATCAAACGAATCAACAACTTCATAGGTTGTGTGTCTGCCCGAGGTATAATCTTTCATAAACAGCTTATTATCGTCCTCCACAATTAATCTGTCGTTATTGTATAAATTGAGGTGAAACCCTTTTTTCCTTGAAATTTCAATAATTTCTTTCGCAATATCCGTCGGAACCGAGGACTGATGAAGAATTTCATCCCCCCTTCTTACCATTCCCCCCTGATAGCAGACAACGGGCGTTTCAAGCCCTAATTCTTCTCTGACGGGGTCTGCCCCCATAAACATTCTGCCTGTTGCGAGAACTACTTTTATTCCGTTATCTGTGAGCATTTTAAACAGATTTTTTAATTTTGGAGTATATTTACAATTTTCATCCAGAACGGTTCCGTCAATATCCGTTATTAAAAGTTTAATATTTTTATTCATTTCTTTTTACCATTTTTGATTTTTATTATACAATAAAACTATGGAACTTTATTAGGAGAATAATACAGATGGCAATTACCGAACGTCAAAAACCGATTGAACAAGACCAAATTAAAAGAAGAAGCAACTTTCTCGCCGTTGAAGAAAATTTCACGGACCAACAGGCGCAGCTTGAAGCTTCAAGATGTTTAAATTGTAAAAACCCTTTATGTAAAAAGGGGTGCCCCGTTAGTGTTAATATTCCGGAGTTTATTCATGAAGTAAAAGAAGGAAATATACAAAGAGCGGGCGAAATAATCAGAGAAACGAACATGCTCCCCTCTGTTTGCGGGCGTGTTTGCCCTCAGGAAAGACAGTGCGAATCAAAATGTGTGCTTGGAATTAAAGGGAAATCGGTTGCAATAGGCTCTTTAGAGAGATATGTCGGAGATAATTCAAAACCCGTGGATGTTGAAATTAAGCCAAACGGAAAAAAAGTTGCAATTATAGGCTCCGGATGTGCCGGCATGAGCGCCGCAAACGACCTTAGAAACGCAGGTTTTGACGTTACAATTTTTGAGGCGCTCCATGAAACGGGCGGTGTTTTAAGATACGGCATTCCTCCTTTCAGATTGCCGAGAACCGTTTTGGACAGAGAAATTGAAGGCTTGAAGAAAAAAGGCGTAAATATTGTTAAAAATGTCGTTGTGGGCAAATCCGTTACTATTAAACAATTAAAAGAAGATAATTACAATGCGATTTTTATTTGTTCAGGTGCGGGGCTTCCTAAGATGATGGGTATTTCCGGAGAAAACCTAAACGGGGTTTACAGCGCAAATGAATTTTTAACAAGGGTTAATTTAATGCATGCAAATGAATTAACAACCCCCACCCCCTTAAAAGTCGGCACAAAAGCGGCGATAATCGGGGGCGGGAACGTCGCAATGGACGCCGCAAGAACGGCTGTAAGAGTCGGATACAAAGAGGTTTACATCGTGTACAGAAGAACGGAAGACGAACTTCCCGCAAGAAAAGAAGAAATCAGACATGCTAAGGAAGAAGGAGTTATTTTTAAATTCCTTCATGCTCCGGCTGAAATTTTGGGCGAAGACGGGTATGTCAAGGGAATGAAATTTGAAGTTATGGAACTTGGCGAACCTGACGCCTCAGGAAGAAAACGCCCTGTCGGAACAGGCGAATTTGTTACAATGGATGTGGACGCAGTTATCGTTTCTTTAGGAACGGGTCCGAATCCGATTATTCAAGACTCCGCTAAAAATGACAACATGGCCTTAGAAACGGATAAAAAAGGCTACATTATAATAAATGAAAAAGGGGAAACCTCCGTAAACGAAGTTTGGGCAGGCGGCGACGTTGCCCCCTTGGGCGAATCTACCGCAATTAATGCCATGGGCGCAGGAAAAAGAGCCGCAAAAGCAATTATCGAAGCGCTTGGGTAAATAGGAGGATTTAAAAGTCAGCTAAAATAAATTGCCGCCTTTAGGCGGCAATTTATTTATTTTTATAAAGGCAATTATTTATAAATTTATTTAAAAATTAATTTTACAATATCTTTAATATCGGCGCTTGTTTTTTGCACTTTTGAAACGGCGTTTTTAATTGCGCAGTCCGGATCTTTCAGACCGTTACCCGTCAAAATGCAGACAATTTTTGACCCTTCTTTAATTTCATCTTTTAATTTGATAACCCCCGCAACGCTTGCGGCACTTGCAGGTTCGCAAAATACCCCTTCTTTATTTGCAAGAAGATTATATGCTTCAAGGATTTTTTCATCTGAAACCATATCAATTACCCCCCCTGATTCATCCCTTGCTTCTTCCGCTTTTTTCCAACTTGCGGGGTTTCCGATTCTTATTGCCGTTGCAATAGTTTCCGGATGTAATATTCTTTTGCCTTTAACGATTGCTGCCGAGCCCTCTGCCTGTATCCCCATCATTTTAGGGAGTTTAGAACATTTTTTAAGGTTGAAAAATTCTTTATATCCTTTCCAGTATGCCGTTATATTTCCTGCGTTTCCGACAGGGATAAAATGATAGTCGGGAGCGTCATCAAGCGCATCAATTAATTCGAACGCCCCTGTTTTTTGCCCTTCGATTCTGTAAGGGTTAATTGAATTTACAAGAGTAATCGGGTAATTTGAAGATATTTCCCTGACATCTTCAAGTGCTTCGTCAAAGTTGCCGTCTATGGCTATAACTTCCGCCCCGTACATCATAGCTTGAGAGAGTTTTCCAAGGGCAATGTATCCGTCCGGTATTAAAACGTAGCATCTTAATCCGGCTCTTGCGCTGTATGCTGCGGCAGAAGCCGAAGTGTTCCCCGTTGAAGCGCAAATAACAGCGCTTGAACCTTCTTCTTTTGCCTTTGTAACCGCCATGGTCATTCCTCTGTCTTTAAAGCTCCCTGTTGGGTTTGAACCTTCATATTT
>CAYUWO010000042.1:0-12779 GCA_964448535.1 uncultured Gammaproteobacteria bacterium
CTTTTAAAAAAACCCCCTATAAAATATGCAATAATAAAGGTTAAAATTGTTCCGACTATTGGCATTATCTTGTTTTTACCCTAATTTCATAATTTTTTATACCGTTTTTAAAGGTTTGTAAATACATATATGTTACATTATCATAAAATCCGAGAGAATTAAGGTATTCATCCTTGATTTTGCACACAAAAAATCCTCCCGCCGCTTTTTCGCACCAAAATTTGCCCTCCCCCCTTAATTTTGATGTTTTTGTTATTGTATCAAGAATTTGAAAGTTGTTTTGAGCCGTTACAAGAGCTTTATATTCTTTAAGGTTATATTTTTCAATGTTTGTTGCATTTAATAAATCTATTTTGCAGTTTCTGTTTCTCTCAAAATATTTTGCTCTGTATATCATTGCGGGGGCGCCGATAAAAAAGCCTATTTTGTTCCCTTTTGAACAGTACGGCTCAATTGCTTTGTAATATGCTGCGCTTTCCGTGTATAGCGAGGGCGCATACATCGGATATTCAAGATTTCTCATTTTGTTTTGGACATAGCTTATGCTTTTGTGCTTTATAACTTCGTTTTTTAAAAATACAAAAGGTCTTAAGTGTAAAAATAAAGAGGCGTATCCGGCATAAAAAACAGCAAGTAAAACAACCATGGGTTTTATAAGCCTGCTTTGTTTAAAATAGCTCAAACCTAGCACGGGGAAAGCGATTGAGGTAAAAGTTATTATATATCTTATGCCATAAGGCGTATAAGACATAAGAGAGCATAAAATTACCATCATCCCCCAAAAGAAAAATGAAAACAGGCGGTATTTTTTATTAAAAAATCCCGCAATTGAGCATGGAAGAAAAACGAGGAACCCTAAAACCCCGAATGCGCCTATTTGTTCGTCCATATTTATATTAACTTTGGCAAAACCGTCTATTTCGCCGTACCCTTTTGGTATGTTAAACAGGGAAAGGGCGAAATCCCTAAAATTAATCACATATCTATTCAGATGTTCTCCAAGCTGAAATCCGCTGAAATCAACAAATTGAACCAAATATTTTATTAAATTTGAAATTAAAACCTTGATTCCTCACGTCATTTTGTTATACGTTATAAAGCTTTGGCTTGAAAATATATTGTTAAAGTCTATAAAATTTAAAATATAGTTATAACTTGAAAAAACAATAAAATTGACTGTAGAAAATATTATAAATTTTAAAAAACTTTTTTTTAAATAAAAAATAAGCCATAAAAAAACGGGAATAAGCGCCATAAGAGCCGTTGTTTTAACCCCTGCCGCAATTGAAAACGAGAGGGATGAAAAAAACAAAAGATTTGCCCCGCCCTCTTTTTTATAAAGCATTGCATAATACACCCCGAGGCTTATTAATGCTGAAACAAGAAGGTCGGTCTGTGTGCTTGAAATTTGAATAACAGTTGATGCAAACGAAAAGAAAATTAAAATTGCCCATATTCTTTTTTCAAATTCTATATTTAACAGCTCCATAATTTTATACCCTGAAGCTATCAGAGAAAAACAAGAGAAAAATTCTAAAAGCCCAAAGCCTATATCTTTTTTGGTTAGGGCAAGAATCCATGTATAAAAAATTTCCGAGTTAATCGGCATGCAGTTTAATCTTGCATCGGGAGTTTCAACATGTGAGATAAAACCGTCCTTTAACCAAAACAAAGCCCTTAAACAGTGATAACTCTGTGCGTCCGGCTCAACTGCGGGGCAAAAAGCCGCAAGCAGAAATCCGGAAGTTATAAGGACGGCAAAGGAAATAAGAAGAAAAATAAAGGATTTATCTTTTAAAATCAAAAACAAAAGTTCATCCGATATTTCGCTATACCTTTTTAGAGAGGGTTTTCCGTTTTTAAGCCAAACCGCTCCCGTTATTACAGCTTCAACAAGGGTTAAGATAATTATGTTTGCGCCCGTAATCAGTTTAAAAAGAGATAAAATTTCAATGTTTAAAATTATAAATGCAAAAAAGACAAGCAAAAACAGGGATTGTCTTTTAAAAATTGCAGATACAAAATGGCTTGACAATCCGTTTAAAAATAGCGCCCAGACAAGCATTTATTCTTCTCCCAGAGCTAAAACCGCCATAAATGCTTCTTGAGGAATTTCAACTCTGCCGACGGATTTCATGCGTTTTTTGCCTTTCTTTTGTTTTTCAAGCAGTTTTCTTTTGCGGGTGATATCTCCGCCGTAGCACTTATCAAGAACATTTTTTCTCATTGCTTTAATTGTTGTTCTTGCGATAACCCTTCCCCCGATTGCTGCTTGAATTATGACTTCAAACATTTGTCTGGGAATTATATCTTTTAGTTTTGCGGTTAATTTTTGCCCTATGCTATAAGCGGAGTCTTTATGGCAGATGACAGACAATGCGTCTACGGTTTCTTTAGACAGTAAAATATCCATTTTAACGAGGTCGGATTTTTTGTAAGAGTGAAACTCGTAATCAAGGCTTGCATACCCTTTGGTTCTTGATTTCAACTGGTCATAAAAATCGGTAATAACTTCTGAAAGGGGGATATGGTATTCAAGGTTTACTCTTGTTTTATCAAGATATTGCATATTGATAAAATCGCCTCTTTTTGATTTGCATAAATCCATAAGGGCGCCCACATAATCATTAGGGGTGAACAGGTTAACTCTTACGTACGGCTCTTCAATATAGCTTCTGTATTGTGCGTCCGGCAGGTTTGCGGGGTTGTCGATTTCAATCATTGTTCCGTCTGTTTTATAAACTTTATAAATAACGGAAGGCGCCGTTGTTATTAAATTAAGGTTATATTCCCTCTCAAGCCTCTCTTGCGCAATTTCCATGTGAAGCATTCCCAAAAAACCGCACCTGAACCCGAACCCTAATGCAGATGAAGTTTCCGGCTCAAAAGTTATTGAGGAATCGTTTAGTTTTAATTTTTCAAGCGCTTCTTTTAAATCGTGATAGCGGTCGTTATCAACGGGATAAAGCCCCGAAAAGACCATGGGTTTTGCTTCCTTATATCCCTCGAGAGGTTCTTTTGCCGGAAAATCCGCATTTGTAATAGTGTCGCCGACAAATCTTGTAATTTCTTTAACAGAGCCCGCAAAATAACCGACTTCACCTGTTTTTAACTCTTGGACAGGGTTTCTTTGCGGGTTTAAGAACCCGAGCTCTACAACTTCAAATTTCTTTCCCGTTGCCATAAATTGCACTGTGTCGCCCATTTTAATCGACCCGTCCATAACTTTAAAAAAACAGATTGTTCCTAAATACTGGTCGTAGGCACTGTCAAAAACGAGCGCCCTTAAGGGTTTATCCGATGTGTCTAAGGGCGGCGGGATATATTTTACAACCGCCTCTAAAACCTCTTCAATTCCTATTCCTTCTTTTGCGCTCACGGGAATTGCCATGCTTGCGTCAATGCCTAAAACATCTTCAATTTCTTTTTTGACACGTTCCACATCCGCCGAAGGCAGGTCGATTTTATTAATAACAGGTATAATTTCAAGGTTTTGCTCCATTGCAAGAAAAACATTTGCAAGGGTTTGCGCCTCAACCCCCTGTGTCGAATCAACGATTAAAAGAGCCCCCTCGCATGCGGCAAGCGACCTTGAAACCTCATAGGAAAAATCAACATGCCCCGGGGTGTCAATCAAATTTAAAATATAGTCTTTCCCATCCTTAGCCCTATAGTTCATTTTGGCGGCGTTTAACTTAATCGTTATGCCACGTTCCCTTTCTATATCCATGGTGTCTAAGAGCTGGTCTTGCATATCCCTTTTATCAATGGTTCCTGTTTTTTCAAGAAGCCTGTCCGCCAAAGTGGACTTACCATGGTCTATATGGGCAATGATACTAAAATTTCTTATGTTCTCGATTCTTTTCATAAGAAAAGTATATTATAAAAATAAAATCTGTTCAGAGTTTATTTATGCGGCTGTAACTGCTGATAATTTTGCCTGTTTCATTGCAAGGTTATAATTATTTAATGAAGCGCTGTTATTTAAAACAAATCCTGCCATTGCATAGCTTCTGAATGCGCTGTTTTGTTCTTTATTTGTAATTGTGGTTTGATTTGTTGTTGAAACATAATTGCCGAATGCGCTCTCTTTTGCGGGTGCTGTTTCATAAATGCTCTTAAAAGCGGTTGAGCCGGTTGTTTCAAAATGTGTGTTTAAAACTTGTTGCATTTTTAATCTCTCTTTTTCTCGTTTTATATCTCTCATTTATATAAAAACGATATATCATAAAAAAGTGCTAAGGTTTTTCTTATATGTTAAATTTTGTAAAAGGAAACTTTGTGATTTATAAAATAATTGATTTACCTGTTTTTGATATGTATAATAATTACAAGTGTATTAAATACAAGGTTAGATTTGAATCAATTTGTTAAAATATCGGATATATTAAATGAGGCTGCTTTTGATAAAGCCCTTTGCGAATCTTCAATGAAAAAAGCCGTTGCTTTCGGGTTTTGGAAAAATGTTTGCGGAAAAAAGTTTTTCGATTTTTCGTATCCTTACGATGTTAAAGGAAAAACTCTTTTTGTCGCCGTTAAAAACCCTCAGGTGCTTCAAGAGCTGATGTTTTGTAAAAAGGAAATTATATCCAAATTAAGCGCATACTTTCTTCCTTTAAACATTACAATTGAAGATATAAGATTTGATTATAAAAATTGGAGGCGTGTGGTTTTATCCTCCTCCTATCTTGAAGGCGACGAAAACACAAGAGATATTTTTGACGATGAGCTTGATGAAGTTTCGTTGAGTATTAATGAAAAAGTAGAACTTTCAAAGGTTACGGACACAATTTCAAACTTTCCTTTTTTAGATGCCAATCAAAAGGAAAGATATTCAAAAAATATCGTTAATTCGATTAAGGCAAAAAAACTTAGAAAATAATCGGGAAATATTTATGAAGGATGATAAAACGCCCGCAAAAGAACACAAAGTTCTTTCTTTCGGCAAAAAACAAAAAACTGATAAAATCGAACACCATATTGAATACTGCAGCTTTTGCAAGCGCCCTAACACTGTGGTTCCTAAAATGGTAAAAGGTCCTGACGTCAATATATGTTCCGAATGCACCCTTATTGCCGTTCAATATTTGATTTTGCAAGACGGTGCATTGTCTGCGGAGGCGCAAAAAATTCTTGATTTATTCTGGGGTGCAAAAAAATAAATGTCCTTAAATAAAATCCAGCAGAGAGCGCTTGTTTTTAAAATAATTGAACCTTTGAGAGAAATGGGCGCTATTGACGATTATTGCGTAAAAAACGTTCTTAATTCAATCAGAAAAATTGAAGATTTAGATTTTGATTTTATATCCAAGCTTCTTGTAAAAGAGGCGGATTACAGAAACCCTAAAACTGCGGGCGTTTTTATATATATTGCTCAAAATCTTTCTCCTGACGCCTTTTTAGGCTTGCTTATGAACGAGCTTAACTCAAACATGGTTTCGGATAATCAAAAAATGTTCTATATGAACATTTTATCCGGCATAGGCGTCCCGATTGGACCGGACGCCATTGAAGCTTATTTATCCAATCCTGATGAAGCGGTTAATATGGAAGCTTCCAGATTTCTTGACGCTGCGCTTGTTAATCCCGAAGTCCAAATAGATTTTATGGATTTTTACACTTCATCTTCAAACGAGGAGAAAACACGCCTGCTTGATTCCATTACGGGTGATTTTGACGGGGATAACCTTGCAAATATTTTATCTCCTCTTGTTTTAACATCGGATGATGAGGCTTGCGTTTCATATTGTCTTGATTTAATCGAAAAATCTAAATCTCTTATCGGGATAAAGCCCATGAAATATTTAACTTTTTTTCAAGATGAAAAAATTTCTTCAAGAGCCAAAAAATTTTTAAGGAAGATGTCTATGACAGGGATTTACACAAAAGAAAAATCGGATGAGTTTTTCTTAGATATTATGAAAGATTATCTTCCTCCCCAATCTTATTTTTCTTTTCCGGACGGAAACTCTAATTTTTCGGTTGTTGTAGTGAGAAAAAATCAAAACGGCGCATACAGCATTTCATTTAACGCCGTCAATGCCGAGCTTGGTCCTTTTTCATCCTTCGGCTTTGCTTCCTTGACAAAGGCTGATTGCGAGAACACCTTGAAGCGTTTTTTTGCGCATATTACAAAAATTCCCGTTTCTCCTCTTTTTGCAAAAAAAATATTGTATGAATTAACCTGTAAAAGAATATCTCAAAATAAAGCTGTTCCTTATGAATATTATTGTTGGGAAAAGCTTTTAGACGACATTCCGCTTATGGATGTCGATTTGGAAAAAATTTTAACCGGCGGATTGACCAAAATACCAATCGGCATTGAAGAGAAAAAAACTCTCTATAATTCGCCTTTTATGGACAGGTGGTTTTTCAGATATTCAAAAAATAACCCTGTCATATCATCATTTTTAGATAAAATCATGGGGCTGGATCCTCATAACATTTCAAAAATGGACGATATCGTAGATGAATATTCAACTAACCCCATAATACAAAAAAATCTCGAAACAAGGCTCAAGTTCCTTTCTTTTTGCTTTAAAATGGCGAATGCCGTTATTTTTGGCAATGTTTTCATTTCTTTTATATACGATAAAAAAGAGTTTAAAAATTTTGTATCCTTAATTTTAAAAAAAACCGTATATGAGCATGTTCTAAATTTGAAAATGCCTTTTAAATCTAAAAATATATTTGACAAACCCGAATTTGCAAGAAATCCGGAGAGCGTAAAACCCTTTATTGATTATATTGAATCAAACTGGACGGAGGGCTGATATTTGGAATTAAAAGAAAGAATAATTGCGCTTGATGTCGGAGATAAAAGAGTCGGCGTTGCCGTTTCGGATCCTTTCGGGCTTTTTGCTTCCGCTCTTGGGGTTGTTACAAGGGAGAACGACAGCAGGGCAATTGAGATAATAGAAAAATACTGTAAAACTTATAATGTAAAAAAAATTGTATGTGGGCTTCCTTATGGCATGGACGGCACTTTGGGCGTGCAGGCAAAAAAAACTTTATTATTTATCGAACCGTTAAAAAATAATTATGAGATAATATACAAAGACGAAAGGTTAACCTCATTCGAGGCTGAAGAAATCTTAAAAAAAGAAAAGAAAAAATATACGAAAAATAAAGGGCTTGTTGATGTTAAAGCCGCTTGTTTAATTTTACAATCTTACTTAGGAGAAAAAAATGGATAATCAAACGGAAGAATTACAAATTATTAAAACGGTAGGGGAGGACGGCGAAGAAATCGAGTTAAAGCTGCTTGATATAGTGAGCGTGGAAGGTTCCGATTATGCTCTTTTGCTGCCCGCAGACGAGGACGCAGACGATGAGGACGCCGAAGTTGTTTTAATGAAAATGAAGCAGGAGGATGGGGAATATATCTTTGAAACAATAGAAGACGATGAAGAATTTAACATGGTTGCTCAAATTTTATCGGAAGAAGAAGAATGCGACGATGGCTGCGGCTGCGGACACCATCATCACAGAGAATAATTTCTCTTAAAATTTATTAAAAAAGCCTCCGCTCTAAAAATTCTTAAGCTTTGGCATTTTAGCACCTGATTTATGCAATGTAAATTAAACAGAGGCGTGTTTTTAATTTTATTTATTAATTATGATACAATTATTTTATGAAAATCTTAATTATTTTTTGCCTGCTTATTTTTCTTTTTCCTGTGTCATTGCTTGCGGGGCTGCTTACGGTAAAAACCATAAAATTAATAAATGAAAACATAAAGTTAAAAGACTATATAAAACTTGCCATAGGAAAAATCGAACAGGCAAGGTACGGCAACTTTCAAATTAAATTGGAAGGCGAGGATGAGCTTGAGCTTTATAAAAGTTTAAACAGCCTTTTTGAAAGCATTACGGATAGGGACCTTGTTATAAACGAGTACCGTGAAAAAGAAAAAGAAAATTATAATCTGAAAGAAGAATTTATCGCAGCGCTGACCCATGACCTAAAAGTTCCGATTATTGCTCAAGATAAGACATTCGGGTTTTTTTTATCGGGCAAATTTGGCATGCTTGATAGTGTTCAAAAAGATGTAATAGAGAAATTAAAAGAATCAAATTCCGATTTAATGGCAATGGTAAATTCCATTTTGGAAACTTATAAAATTGAAAATACCGGAGTCAGGTTAGAAATCCAAAGGGGGGTTAAAGTAAAAGAATTTTTAATAAATTGTGTTGCCGGGCTAAAAAACATTGCGGAATCTAACGGCAAAAAATTTTATTTCGATTTGCCCGAAAAAGATTTTTGCGCAGATTTTGACCCGTTTTTAATAAAAAGGGCAGTCAATAATTTAATAGTAAATGCGATAAACCATGGAAAAGCAACAGAGAAGATAATTATTCGCCTGAATAAAACACAGGCTCATTTTGAAATTGATGTTACCGATTTTGGAGATGGAATTGATGAAAATGAAATTGAAAAAATATTTAATAAATATTATTCCATAACAAACAAGGCAAACCGAGTTTCTACGGGGCTTGGGCTCTATCTTTCAAATAAAATTATAAAAAAACATAACGGAAAAATAGAGGTTGAATCTAAAAAAAACAGAGGCTCAACGTTTAAAATCGTTCTTCCGCTTAATCAGGAAGCGGCAATTTCATAAATATTTAAAATCATTTCCAATTTGCTTTGATTTTTGTAAAATCTCTATCGCATGAAACGAATAAATTTATACACTCAAGACATACCTTTTTCCTGACGTTATACGCTCGTGTGTTTCTCAAAAAGCCTAAATAGCTGTTTATTGTGTATGTAAAATTTAAAATTTTTTTTCTGTTCCATGTTCCGGAATTTTTTTTAAACTGTTTTATCAACCTAAATATTCTTTTAATTGTCCTTTGCCTTAAATGAAGCCTGTAGGGTTTTTTTACAAAACCGACAAAATCTATCCCCCTTTTAATTTTATTAATTGTTTTTTTATCTCTATGGAGCTGTAGTTTTAATTTATCTTCTAAAAAGTCGCATAAATCAAGGTGTATTTTGTTTAATTTTGAAGGGTCCGTATCAAGAATTATGAAATCGTCCACATATCTGCAATAAAACTTGCACCGCCATTTGTGTTTTATGTATTGGTCTAAAATATCGAGGTATACATTGCTGAAAAATTGGCTTGTTAAATTCCCTATGGGAAGCCCTATCGTCAAAGGCGCACACCAGAGGCTTTTGTATTTCGGCAAAAGTTTAAATTTCCATACGGGTGAATTAATTGTTACATCGTTTCTCGGGTCATGGTAAATGATTTTTTTTATTAATTTTTTTGCCCAGGTTTCATTGACAAGCTTTATGGTTTCTCTGTAAAGAATATCTTTGTTAATGGTTACAAAGAAGTTTTTTATGTCAGCTTTGAGATAATATGCCTCGATTGAATTTCCGCATGTTACGGATTCCGTGTATTTTGCAAGGGTTTTTGCGGCGTTAGCCGTGCCTCTTCCCGGAATACAGCTAAATGTGTCTTTTATAAAACGCTTATAAAATTTTCCAGAAACCTGATTGTATACAAGATGATGAACAATTCTGTCCCTGAATGACGCCGCCCAAACCTCTCGGGCTTTGGGATAAATTACTATAAAGCATATCCCGCCCGCAATTTCATATTTATCTTCAATCAGCTCGAAGAAAAGCTCCGCCAGATTCTCTTCAAGAAAAAACTCAAACTCGATTGCCGCTTTTGTCTTTCTTTTGCGCTTTCTGCATGCGATGTATGCTTCAATAATTTTTTGAAATGTTAATTCGTTTGCCATAGTTTTTAAAACTTCTTATAATATTCTAATCTATATCTATTTTAGGAGTTTTTATGAAATCTGACGCAATTAAAAAAGGAATTGCTCATGCTCCGCACAGGGCTTTATTATACGCCGGCGGTTTGTCCGATAAAAATATCGACTGTCCCTTTATCGGAATAGCAAGCAGCTTTAGCGACCTTGTACCGGGGCATGTCGGCATGCGCGACCTTGAAAGACAAATTGAAAAAGGAATACATTCAAACGGAGGACAAGCATATATTTTCGGTGTCCCCGCCATTTGTGACGGTATTTCAATGGGGCACTCCGGCATGAGATATTCTCTTCCCAGCCGTGATTTAATTGCCGACTGCGTTGAATCCGTAGCCGGAGCCCATCGGCTTGACGGGCTTGTTTTGCTTACAAATTGTGATAAAATCACACCGGGAATGATTATGGGCGCACTGAGGCTCAACATACCGACCGTTGTTGTTACGGCGGGACCTTCTCTTGAAGGTTTTTGCAAGGGTGAAAAGCTTACTTTTATAAGAGGCTCATCGGAAGCTGTCGGCAGATATCGTGCGGGCGAAATTACCGAAGAAAAGCTCCATGAAATGGAACATTTTGCATGTCCTACCATGGGGGCATGTCAAGGGCTTTATACGGCAAATACTCTTGCCTGTCTGACCGAAGTTATGGGGCTTAGTATAGAAGGCTGCGCCTCCGCATCTGCCGTATCCTCCAAAAAAAGAAGGATAGCTTTTGATTCGGGGTTTTTGGCGGTTGATTTGGTAAAACAAAATGTTTGTCCGAAAGATATAATCACAAAGGATTCAATAAGAAACGCAATAGTGGTTGATTTAGCACTTGGTGGCTCTACCAATTCTATTTTGCACCTTCTTGCGATTGCAAATACGGCAGGGGTTGATTTATCCCTTAATGATTTTGAGGAGTTGAGCTTTAAAATACCTCAATTAATTAAGCTTGACCCTTCCGCTGCCCTTACTATGACTGATTTTGACAAAGCGGGCGGAATATCCGGCGCTATAAAAACTCTTTACGGTAAAACCCCCGAGTTAAAAAACACTGTTAACGTTGAAGGCAAATCAATAGAAGAAATTGCCCGAAGTGCGTGGGCAGACAACAGCGTTATAAAGCCTTTTGATAATCCGATTACCAAAAATCCGGGGCTTGCCGTTTTACATGGCAACTTAGCCGAATCAGGCGCAGTTGTTAAAATATCCGGCGTTGATGAAAGCTGTTTTGAATTTGTCGGCTCTGCTGTTTGCTACGATTGCGAAGAGGACGCAATGAAAGGAATTGAAAATGACATTGTAAAAGAAGGTGATGTTGTTGTTATAAGGTATGAAGGTCCTAAGGGCGGCCCGGGCATGAGAGAAATGCTTGCGCCGACATCTTTATTGGTGGGCAAGGGGCTTGGTAAAAAATGCGCCCTTATTACCGACGGAAGGTTTTCAGGCGGCACAAGAGGGCTTTGCATAGGACATATTTGCCCCGAGGCGGTTGACGGCGGAATAATAGGCATTATACAAAACGGTGATAGAATTGCGATAGATATCAACAAAAGAACAATTAACCTTCTTTTGGATGAAAAAGAAATTCAAAACAGATTAAGCACCTTTATTCCAAAGGCTAAAAATGTCGAACACGGTTATTTGACTAAATATGCAAAAACAGTTTCGGGCGCTGACAAAGGCGCCATAACCGAGTAAAGCGTTATTTTAAATAAATAAAAGCCCCAAAAACGGGGCTTTTTTGTCTGTTAATTTTTATATTTGTATAATCTCTGTTATTTTAAATGAATTTTAAAATATTAATTTTTTATTAATTATCCTTTTTATTTAAAATTTTTCTTATAATATAGTATTTGTTAAATGATTATATTTTAAAGGAGGATATTATGACAATTAAACCGTTGGGCGACAGAGTTGTCCTTAAAGTTATTGATGATGTTCAACAAACACAGGGCGGAATATTTATCCCTGATTCCGCAAAAGAAAAACCTCAAAAAGGGGAAGTTATTGCGGTCGGACCCGGCAAAACAATGGAATCCGGAGAAAGAGAACCGCTTGATGTTAAAGTCGGCGACAATGTTTTATATGCAAAATATTCAGGCACAGACGTCAAAATGGACGGTGTTGAATACAAAATTATTTCCGTTAAAGACATTTTGGCAATAATAGAATAGGAGATAAAAAATGGCTAAGAAAATTATATTTGACGCTCAAGCGCGTGAAGCTTTATTAAAAGGCGTAAATGAAGTTGCAAACGCCGTTAAGGTTACATTAGGCCCTAAAGGAAGAAACGTAATTTTGTCTAAAAAATACGGCTCTCCTCAAATTGTAAACGATGGCGTTACAATTGCAAAAGAAATTGAATTGGAATGTCCTCTTGAAAACGCCGGAGCACAGCTTTTAAAAGATGTTTCTTCCAAAACAAACGATGTGGCGGGCGATGGCACTACAACCGCTTCGGTTTTAGCGCAGGCAATTTTTAAAGAAGGCTTAAGAAACTTAACCGCAGGCGCAAACCCTCTCGGGATTAAAAGAGGAATAAACGAAGCTGTTGAAACGGCTGTTAAAGAAATTAAAACTATGGCAAAATCTGTCGATTCCAAAGAAATGCGTGCTCAGGTTGCTTCGGTTTCTGCAGGAAACAACGAATTTGTCGGCAACTTAATTGCCGATTGTATGGAATCTGTCGGAACAGACGGTGTTATTACGGTTGAAGAATCAAAAACGTTCGGCACGGACAAAAAAGTTGTTGAAGGCATGCAGTTTGATAAAGGGTATATTTCCCCTTACTTTATAACTGACGCAGAACGCATGGAAGCAGTTCTTGACGATGCTTACGTTCTTTGTGTAAACAAAAAAATTAACTTAATTTCCGATTTGGTTCCCATATTGGAACAAGTTGCGCGTGATGGCAAATCTCTTTTATTAATCGCAGAAGATGTCGAAGGGGAAGCCCTTGCTACTTTAGTTGTTAACACAATGAGAAAAGTTTTAAGAGCTGTT
>CAYUWO010000043.1:0-12659 GCA_964448535.1 uncultured Gammaproteobacteria bacterium
GAAGGTTAAGCCCGAGTTTCTTATTTAATTTATAACGACCAACTTTCCCTATATCATATTTTTTATCATCAAAGAATCTGGCTTCTAAAATTGACCTGCCCCCTGCCGCAGAAGCCGGATCACCGGGTCTTAATTTTTTGTAAACTTCAATTAAAGCTTCATCGGTTGAATTTGTACTATCTTTTTCCAGAGTTTTTTTCAAAAAGTCAAAATGGGTAAAAAGAGTTTCCATTTCAACAGGGGTAATGCCTAGCGCCTTTAATAAAGTTGTGGCGAGAATTTTTCTGTTTTTATCAATTTTAACGTAAACCAAATCGTTTGAGTCAGTTTCAATTTTAAGCCATGCGCCTCTGTTTGGAATCAAAGTAGCGTTATAAAGGCGTTTTCCGGTGGGTGAAACTTCTTTTTTATAATAAATCCCGGGGCTTCTTACGATTTGAGAAACAATGACACGTTCTGCCCCGTTAACAATAAAAGTACCTTTGTCAGTCATAGTCGGAATGTCGCCTATGTATACTTCCTGTTCTTTGATTTCCCCCGAATCACGGTTAACAAGCCTCATCATGACTTTTAGCTGTTTAGAATAGGTTGAGTCATGGATTCTTGCTTCTTCGATTGTATATTTCGGGTTGTCAAAGGTGTAATTAGGAAGGAAGTGCAATTCGAGCCTTCCCGTATAATCTTTAATCGGTGAAAAGGAAAGCAGTTCTTCCTTCAAGCCTTCTTTTAGGAACCATTCAAATGATTTTTTTTGAATTTCAATCAAGTCGGGCAGCTCACTCAAACGTGTCGGCGGAATGCCCATTGGAGTAACTCGGCTAGCATATTCTGTTTTTGACATTTAAGTACCTCTAATATATGTAATTACAATTTTATTTGCTGTTCTATATAATTTGCTGGTCTGTGAATAAGCAAAAAATTCCATAAAAACATGACAATTTTAGCTTATATTATCGTACTCTCTAAAACTTTTCAGTCAAGTTGAAAAATTTACATTTATTAATATTTCATACTTATTATTGACTTTACCGTTATAAATTTACATTTTTTTACAAATGTAAATATAATGTAATTATGAAAAACTTTTTCGCCCTGATTATATTTTTTCTTATTTTGCCCCTCTGGGCAAGCGCAGACTGTTATCCTTCTTATCTTAACTCTGATTTGCACACGGGAAACGGACTTATATCAATTTCCGGCTCGGTAAAAATTTATGATAACGACTCCGATTCCGCCGATATTGTCGCCGAAATCAATATAAATGAAAATGATTTTTCAGTTATGCAAAAGGGAGTATCCAAGATTGATGAGAGCGATATTTTTATTGCAAAGAACAGTGAGAAAAAACTTGCTCTTTTATCTGTAGAATACGACACGGATAATTGGTATTATATTTGCTATAATCAAAAGCTTAAACTGTTTGGCTGGGTTAAAAAAAGCTCTGATATTGATTTTATAGGGTGGAGCGATTTTTATAATGTATACGGAAGAAAATACGGACTGTATTTGTTTAGAAATGTTTCCGAAAAATATAAGAAGCTATACTCCGCTCCGGATGTAAACAGCAGCGCTGTTGATTCTTTCGCTTATGCCAAGCATATTGCCCTTTGGCTGGTTTCCGGCGATTGGATACTTGCCAAAGTTACAACATACGATGGAATTACAAAAACGGGCTGGCTCAGGTGGAGGCTCAGCGATAAGAGCATTCTCGTATTTCCCGACATAAGATATTAGCAATTCTGTATGAAATTAAACGCACGCCGAGTTTAAACCGTTTAAAATAAATTCGCCGGATTTGGCGGATTTAGATATTTAACCTACCGGTTTTGTGTATTTGGTATGCAATTTATTTATTTTACAGAAATAATTTACCGTAGAATCCATAACAGGGTCTGAATTATCTTCTGCAATGAGTTTTCCTTCTTTACTTAAGATAAATGTTCCGTTATCTATATAATCACCCGTTTTTTCATCGTAAGTTTTTCTTACAAATTTTGTGTTAGGTTTGGCAATTAAATTGCCCTCGTCATCTTTTAATGTAATATCGGAAATCTTTGGAGCCTTAGCTTCGCTTAAAGGTAACAAGCCGGCGGTTTTATTAGGGTCTTTTGGTATAAAGGCATTTGTCATTAACGTAATTACCCCTTCGCCCCTTTCGTTATATTTATACATTGCGCCAACTTCATCATAAGAAGCTTCAATGTTGTGCCTTACCCAGTTTGCCATGCCGGGGTTAACATCTTTTAATTGTTCTAAAAGATTTTCTTTTAATTCATCCTCAGGCATTTTTTCCAATTCTTCAAATACGTTCTCAAAGCTGCCGTTTCCGTTTTTAACGCATTCTAAAAACGAGCATGAACCGGATTCGGCGCCGTTTCCTATGATATCGCCAAAATTGTTTTTGCCAACCTTTTTGAGCCCTGCAAGAATTTCGTCTTTTGTTGCCGCTTTAATGTTGTCAACTTCATCCGGACGGATTGCCACGGGGGTTCCGTTTGCTAAAACGCTCATTCCGGGCTTTTTACAGAGTGAGTTTGTTGCTGTTAGCCTGTTATAAAAGCTTTTCACTTCTTCTTTTGAGTTTTCATTTATCCAATCATGTCTTATTGGGTTCCTGCAACCTAACAGCCAGTTTTTAGACCTTGTTTCGCAGCCTGTCTGGGTAAATTCATCTCCTTCAAATAATGTCGGAATGCCGGTTGTGCCGACCATCATTTCATTAATGGCAGACATTTTGCTTATATAAGGGTTAACCATATCAAGGCGGACTTTTTCCATTAATTCGTTTCTTGTCGATTTTGGAATATTAAGCCCCATTTTTTCCGCCAGCTTCATAATTAAAGGCAAAGACACTTCGTAAGGGCACCCGCCGAAAGATTCGGCTTTTGTCCAATCAGGGTTGTTGTCCGCAGGGTTAAGAAAATCGTAACCGTTTGCGGTGTGTACAATTGCTTTATTTATTGTATCAATATCGGAATCGCTTAACCCGAGAGCGCTTCCTTCTTTTTTAAAATATTCAAGAAATTTGTCCGCAACCGCAACAGCCTTAGAATTCATGTCCTCACTGTAGGGGCGGTTAAGAACTTTTTGCGCCAAAGATTTATACTGTTCGGCTTTCTCGCCTTTAAAGTCGCTCCAGAAAAGCTCCGAATCAACCGCCATAAGATGAGCGGCTCTCGGTTTATCGTGGTTATCCAAAAACACATGGCTTCCCGTTATAAATTCCTGTGTAACATTTCCTTTATCTTTTGGCAAAAGGAAATCTTCGGTTCGGTCAATAAAGTTTGATATTGAACGGAAATTTTGAATTGCGCCTTCTTCAATGTTTTTGCCGAATAATTTCGGATACAGACCGAAGTAAACGGAATAATTGCTTCCGGTTGTGGCTCCGGTTTCTTCATAAAAGGCTCTTTCCGCCCCTTCGGCGTTGCCGAACTTGCCCCAATCGTAAGAATCAAAATCATGTAAAGATGTAACCTCACCCACAACAAATGACGAGGGGTTAATGCTTCTTACTCCCTGTACAAAGGGCTTCCAAAAGTTTATAACATCCGTCATGACGTCTTCTGATGTAATAATGCCGTTTCTTGCTTCATCAAAGTCGCCTACATCCTTTGCTGCGTCAAAACGCCAGTTTAGACCGCCTTTTGTTTTATTTAGGATAGCTTCGGCTGTTTCATAATCTTTGGCGGTGTATTTTGCATAGGTTTCTTCCAGATAATTTTTAAATTTGTCATATTCCTGAGAATTTGCGGACGGAAATTTTCTCAGCCCTTTTTCAAGCTTATCTGCAACCGCTTGCGCTTCGGTTTTTGAAGTGGTTTCATTAATGCCCAATTTGTTTAAAGTTAAAGTGCTTTGTCCGTTTTCAGTGTTTACGATTTCATAATCGAGTTTGCCGTCTTTGTATCCGACTTGAGCATTTTCAAAAAGAGATTGAGTTAAAACAAATTGCATAATGTCATTCATTGACATTTGTACAAAATATTTGCCAAAGTCGGTCAATTCTCCGATTCCGTTTCCGTTTGCTTCAAATATCGGGGTGCCGGTTTCAGTTTGTATGTCGTTTAAAATGTTTGTAACAATTGAAGGTAAAACTTCGTCGTAGACTTTTTGCATATCGGGCAGCAATTTGCCATTAGAGGAAGCGTCTTGAAAAATTTCCGCCTTTGAAGCCGTAGGGTCGCCTTCCGCAGAGGGTCTGGGCGTTATAAACGGAGTGGAAAGCGTGCCGATAAGCTCGGGCGAGAAATTCAAGGATTCAAGCGGAAAATTAAGAATTTGTTCCTTTAATATTTCGCTTCCCTCTCTTGTGTCGCCCGTTATAGGAGAATCAAATTTAACTTCGCCCGATTTGACGGATTCATAAGTGTTTTGCAGAGTGCCGCTTTCAACCGTATGAGAAAAATTATTTTCAAGTTCTTTAAGATAAGATGTTATCTCAGAATCACTTTTGCCGTGAATACGTTGGGCAATATCCGATATAAGCGCGTTTCTTGTTTCGCTTGTCCAGTATTTCCCGATATTTATCAGATAATTTTGTGCTTGCTTGTTTCCTTCTTTAACTTCCGGAGAGTTAATATGGTTGGACAAATTCATTTTAACCATATCTATATTTCCATCCCAAGGGGTTGTCCCGCCGACTTGACCTCTTCTTGTGAAGGAATAAGGGAGCCCTTCGGGAGATAAAATGCTTTGAAGCCCGCCCGGTTTTTTGCTCCATTCTTCAAGGGTGCCCCGGCTGTTGCCTTTTATTCCTTTGGCATTCGGGTCAACAGGGAAGAAATTATTTAATGTAACATCATCCCAAACGTTTATTTCGTACGGGTCATCGGTTCCGTAATTATCATAATTTTCAATTAATTTGCCTTGATCTTTTAATTGTTCTTCGCTTGCAAGGCGTGTATCATAAAATTGTATATAAGTTGGCATATCGGGGTTATACTTATACCCTTGGACGTCTTTAGGGTTAACTATTCTAATGCCCGTATATTTATTGTCTGTATTAGGAAGCACGCCGATTTGATATCCGTTTTCGTCCGCCCCTTTAAACCAATATTTAAAAGGCGAATCAGGGTGCCTTAGAGCATGGTTAAATTGTGTCCCTTCATACCCTTGTGATGTAAAAGCGCCGTCCAATACATAATTTTTACCCGAATTAAAACAGGCTTTTTGCAGGTTCAGAAAATCATTTTTGGTGCCTACCCCTGCCGAGATTTTATAATGATTAGAGGGGTGGTACATATGAGAAGAAACTTTGCCCCCTCCGATAAGAGGGTTGGTCATAATCTTAGTGTATGGCGCAAGCTCTGTTCCCAAAATGTCGATAAGTCCGTTTATTGTGCCGCCGGCTTTATTTGCATGGTTTCTTTTGAATTCTGCCATTGCCATGTCGTAATCTTCGGGGGCGATATTACCGCCGTTATTTTTTGCATATTTAGCAAGAATATTTTTCGGACCGTCACCAACGGAATCAATAAATACATGCATCATTGAGCCACCCGAAGAAACGGGACCCTGCCTTGTAGAAGCAACCGTAAACTGCGCATTTTCGTCATTATTAAGGCTTACTCTTGAGCCTGCGGAATCGGCATAGGCTCTTTTTACTTTTCGTTCGGGGTCATTTTTATCGTAAACAACATATCTGTAGCCGAACTCTCCCGAGTTTTTCATACGGTATTTTTTAAGGTCAATATCGAGGTAGGTTTTATTTCCGTTTCTAAAATCGGAATCGGCTTCGACTTTTACGGGCTTTTCCGAAACAACGGACCAAGAGTAATCGCGTCCCGATTCGTCATTGCAAGACATTCTTACAAGCTCAACTCCGAGTTCTTCCCCTTCGTTTAATTCTATATAGGGGGGATAAACTCTGAATAAGGTTTTTCCGGAATCGCTCTGCACGGTTTTATTACCTTGAAACGAAACCTTTCTGCCACCGTTATTTATACCGGTATTTTGTTGTATTGAACCTAAATCCACGGGTTTTACTCCTTAGCTTCCTGTTAAATCTTGCCCTTCATTTGTGATATCGTAATTAAATTTTAAAACTTTAATTACTTAACTTTTGTATAGACGCCGTTTACGAATTTTGAAACATCAAACGCATCGCTTTCGATATTCGGAGCGTTTATTTCAAAAACATGCGCTCTTGCCGCCCCAAGGTCGACTTTGAGTTCGCCGTTTTCGGTTTGAAAATAACTTTTATCTCCGTAAGGCAGAGTTAAGTCTTTAAGCTCTTGACCTTTTGTAATATCTTTAAGTTTTAATGTTGTCGAGTTTCTGGAATTCATATCTCGGTTTGCAACGACGAGAAGGGTTTTATTTCCGTACTGTCTTGCAAAGGCGATAACTTTGTCGTTATCGGGCTGGGGTTTAATCCAACAGGTTGAACCTTTTGTGATTACATCGTTATATTCGCCGTTTCTTAAATTGAGCATATTCTCAATTTGTTTTCCGATTTCGGGGTTTTTGCCGCCCGGTTTTCTTGAGGGGTTAAAAATGTCGATTCTTCCTGTATGAACAACGCATTCGTTTGTGTCTGTCTGTGTATCGGGAGCAATTGCATGTTCGTAGGGATAAAGATAATAATCCCCCGATTGAACCCCGTCTACAAAATACGGATTGCATAAAGGAATTACCGATTGCAAAATGCTTGTAAATTGCACCCATGGCGAACCGCCGTAGAACATCGGGCTGATATCATCGTGGGTTGAAAAAGAACCTATAAGGGTTCTGGGCTCCTTATCCGAAAATTCTTTTTGCATATCAATTTGTTCATTGATATATTTTCTTAAATCAGATGCGTTTGTCCACTGGTCGAATATGTGATATTGTCCGTAGTAGCTGTCAAAACCGGCTTTCATAAGCTCGGCGGGTCTGTCATAGGGCATATTTAATTGCGGCGAAGCGTCCTCATAGGTGTATGATTCTGCAAGCCAACCAAAATTAGGGTCTTTCGACCTTGAATACGGAATAATTACGTCCCAAAATTCAGCGGGTTTCGCCCTTGCAACATCCGCTCTTATGCCGTCAAAACCAAGGTCAATGCACATATCAACATATTTTTTATGAAGCTCAAGCAGATGAGGGTTTAACTTTCTTTCCTGTTCATTATCCCAGACTCTGAACATTCTTATGTCCTGCCAGCCTCCGGGGGTTTTATCCGAACCGTCTTTTTCAAAAGCCATTAATTCGGGGTGTTTTTCCGCATAATTTACGCTTACACAGCTAGGGAGGTCAATCATAACGCTGATTCCTCTTTTATGGCATTCGTTGATAAAATATTTACACTGATCCTTAACGGTTCCGGGGAAATTAGGATCTCTTAAATTCGGGTCAAGCTCAAGAGGATCATCCATTGCATAAATTGACCCCGCAGTCCCCATTGCTTTTGTGGGGCTTGTCGGGTGAATCGGGAGAACATGTAAAGTGTTTATACCGTTTGCTTTGATTTCATCCAGCCTTTCAACCGCATTAATAAAGTTGCCCCTTATTTCGCCTTCCTGAATGAGCTCGTTGCCGTCCGTGTCTTTGGCGTTCATTGTTCTGGGGATAACTGCAAGAAAGTTTGCTTTACCCTCTCTTAACATTTCTTTCATGTTGTTTTTCCATGGGGTTTTATTTTGGGTGTTCAATTCAACTGCCTGAATTGAAGCCGTATTAAGGGCTTTTCCCATACCTTGCGCATAATTTTTTAGAAGCGAGCTGGAATGAAACGCATGCTGAATTTGCGGCTGCGGCTGAGGAGCATATACGGGCGCAGGCTGCGATTGAAGATATACGGATTGTTCGGGTATATCATATATCACGTTCGGCATACTGCCTGAAACCGTTTGATAATTACTTTGAACCGACGGTTTATTTATGCGATTTGCGGTTCCTTGAACATTTTGAATCTGATTGTTATTGCTTATTTCCATTTTTTATTTTCCGTTTTCAAATGTATCCGTTTGATTTTGTTTTTTTTCGTATAAATGAGAGTCTTTAACTTTGCCGAAGAATAATTGAGAAATTAACGTTGCTCCGGTAAGTGCAAGAGTCATACCGCCGAATTTTTTTAACCATGTTCTATTTTCGCTTAAGCTGTTAACCTGTTTTTTTACTGCACCTAATAACGATTCGCCAAAATCGGCAAATTTTACACTGTGTGATTTGCCTATTTCTTCAAAATAGTTGTCTTGAACGCCAACCGAATCCATAGCCTGTTTTTTTAGCATGTTTAAGACGTCTTTACAGTTGTTTTCAAGTTCATCCGTTGAAATATTATGTTTTGTACAATATTCATTTTTTATCTGATTGAACGCTTTGTCAACCGCATTGTTAAGTTTAATTTCTAAAGCCGGATTAGGAACACATCCCGATTCGTTGGAAATGCTCTTTGCAACCTGTTGCCAATCGTTAAGAGCGTTTGAGTTTGATGTTTTTGCAAACAGGGTATCGGTCATTGCTTTAAAGAAATCGCCGTTTCCTGTTACAAAATATTTATTCATAGCGTCGCTGTAAGAGCTTTGCCAGCTTATTTTCCTGCATGTCTGATAAAAATCTTCAAGTTTGTCTGCCGAAATTTTACCGTCCAAGCCGTTTTGAGCCGCATATTTTGACCAATCCTGAAGAAGCGAACCGTCGGAAATTCTCTTTTCAAGTTCAAGAGAGTTTAGAAGTTTTGTTATTGTCGATTTAACAGATACGACATTTGCGCCGGCGTTTTCAACTTCTTGTTTTGTTAAACCGCCTTCAAAAGTTTTTTGCAGCAGAGAGCCGTTTAATACGCTGTCTGATTCCGACGTCATTTCTTTAGAAAGCCCTTTGAAGTTTTCGCTTACTTTATCCGCTAAAGAATCAAACACTCCCCTGATTGATACTTTGTTTCCGTTTTTAAGAGAAACTTCTTCAATTTTATTTTGTTGTTTTGTAATTGTGTTTACAACTTTTTCGTATCTGTTTTCGTCGCCGGCTATTTCCTTTAATTTGTCGGCAAGAATTGTTTGAATAACCCCGCCGTAAGATTCATCGGCTTGGCTGATTGCTTTAATTTCCGCATCGCTTAGTTTTAATTCTTTAACGAGAGTTTTTAAAACTTTATTATATTCTTCACCGGATATGTTGTTTAACCCGTTTATCTGTTTTCCGAAAACGTTGATTTGAGCTTGAGCGGGTTTAATATAGCTTGTATAGACTCTTTCAAGAGTGTCGGCGCCTTGTTCTAAGGTTTCTTTTGAATATCCGGCTTTTGTATTTGCGAGGGTTTTTAAATCGTCTGATAAACCGTCAAAACCTTCGGAGATTTTATCAATCCATTTTCTGTTTTGGAATTTATCAAAATCGTTGTCTATTAAGCTGTTTACGTTATCAATAATCGCTCTTACGGTGGGTTTTTTACCGTTTTTGGAAGCGTTTTGACCGGCTTTAATAAAGAGTTCTTTTGCTTCCTGAACTGCTTCTTCGCCTTCATCGCCGACAAGTGCTTCAACAAAGCCTGTATTTGTTATGTCGGATGAAGCGGGGAAAATCCTTGTAACAAGGTCTTTTGCAATATTTTCACCGTTTCTTTTGAAACCGGTCATAATTTCTTGATTGTTTGAATGTTTTGTAATGTCAAAAACGTCGCCGAGGGTTTCTGCGAGATTTTCGGGCATTTTACCCTGTTTTAAAGTGTCTGTGATTTGTGCAAATGTTTCGTCCTGTTTTGCAAAAACTTTTGTATTTGCTATTGCTTTATTAATAAGTTCCTGCGTATTTTCGGATTGCCCGGCGAGCTTTTTTAAATTGGCGTTTGCAACGGGAACTTTGAGCCCTTCTTCAATTCTGTTGCAGATAAGAGAAGTTAATAAGGGAGTTGAAAATCCTGCTGTTAACATCCATAAGGTGTTATCTTGAAGGGCAATGGTGCGCATTTTTTCTTTTGTATATTCTTCTCTGTCTTTAAGGTCTTTAGGAACTCCCATTTTATCGGCAATTTTGTCAAGATCTTCTTTGGGCCACATATCAAAAGGTAAATACTGGTTATCTTGGAAGAAATCCTTTTTAGTGCCTGTGGAATCAACATATTTTTGGTGAGGATTGAAGCCGAATCTTAGTTGAGTGGGAAGGTCAATGGCAACTTTAGGCCATAACGACATAACCGAGAAGAAAGTTCCGAAGCCGAACAATTCCATTAATTTTTTGTTTGTGGTGGATTTTGAACCTGCTAAAGCACCCGCAACAAGAGCCCCGCCTAATTTCATGCCGAGCCCGTTAATCCTTCCGAGTTTATGGTCGCTTGATTTACCGGTCATGATTGCTTTTGAAAATTCGCAAACATCATTTGCGTTGTCAGTTATTGAGGATGCAAATTGTTCAAGAAGATTTTCTTTAACAAGGTGTCCTCTTGCGCTGTCGCATGTCGTAAGATTTTCCCTGTTGGCAAATTCATCAAACACTTTTCTGTCTTGAGCCTTTTGCTGCAAGGTAATACTTTTAAAAATAATGCTGCTGTCGTTTGTGTTTAACATTAAAACTCCATAACCTTATTGTTGTAATCCACCGTAGATTTATTTTGTTTACTGTTGTCAACTTTGAAATCTTTTGTTGCGTTTAGCACGCCGAGAACACTTGAAGCGGCTGCGCCTATTAATAAGCCTTTGCCCATGCCTGTTTTTGCAAATGATTTTGTGCCCTCAACCAAAACTCTTACAGCCTCCTTAGGGAAGTCTTTAATTTTTTGGGTCAAGGTCGGTTTGTTAGTATATTTCATAAACGTTCCGAATGATTCTTGAGAAGCAATAGCACAGCCTAATGCAGCCCAAATATAAGAGCTGATTGATTTAGCTGCGGAAGCCTTTGTTGCGGTTTCTTTAATTTTTTCTTTAACGAGTTGATCTGCGGCATTATACTGATTAAAGTCTTTTATGCCCATTTTCTTGCCGATTTTTTCAAAATACGAATTCCTGTTCCCGTCCTCTTGTTCGCCTTTTTTGTTTAATAAGTCCCATCTTGTAAAGTCAACACTTTCAAAGACTTTGTGAAATTCAGTCATTGTGTTGTTCGTGTCGCCGTAATATTCGGGCAAGCCCTGTAAAACTTTTTTATAGGACATATCAAGGTCTACGCCCGTTTTTGCTTCAACCCCTTTGTTTATGATTTTATTGCCGAGCCATTTGCCTGCGGCATAAAGAACAACTCCCGCACCGACTTTCGTTCCGGTCATTTTCGCTTTTGCACCGCTTAAACCGCCGGAGGACATTGAATTTGAAAGAAAAATTAACATTGCCGAACCGATGAGGTTAGGGATGGCACCTAATGATAAAAATTCGTAAAAATTGCTGTTTCTTGAGCCTTTCATGCCCTTCGGCACATAAGTAAATACATCGTTTACAAGTTTGTCCGCATAAATCCTTGCGCCTGTTGTGGGGCGTTTGTCTATGATATGATCTTCGCTGCTTACGTCTTTTTCTGTAGTTACATAAGTGTTTTTGGGTATTGAATCAATTTTCAAATTGTCTACTTGCATTGCGGGCTCCAACTTGTATATATTAATAAAACACATGTAAAATGCTTTTTTTGCCTGTTTTTAATAAATTTTATTTACAAATGTTAATATTGAAAATTTGATTTTTTATACTGGATTAATCATTTGAAATAGAGTAAAATAAAATTTATGAGTGATATTTTTACAAAATTTTACATAAATCATGTTACGGAAATTCACAATTTTTTAAATTCTGATTCAGATATTCTCTATTTAAGCGGTTTTACTGGTTCCGGTAAATCTTTTGCTCTTAAATCCGCTCTTAAACAATACAATAAAGAAATTTTAAAATTCCACCACATGTGTTTTGAAGGAACCGTAACGGGAGATTTTTTACTCTCTTTTTACGATACGTTCAGAATGTACGCCATAAAACAGGTTATTTCTCTTAAAAAAAATCCGGAAGAAGGTTTTCAGCAGAAAGTAAATTTCTATTTTAAAAATCTGGAACATTCCGCCGTTGTCATTATAGATAATTTTGAAACTGTTCCCGATGATTCCGAAATTACCGATTTATTGCTTCATATCGCAGGGTTTGAAAACGTTAAATTAATTATTATTTCAAAAAAACCTTCTTGCAGGCTTGTTGAAAACCCGACCGTAAAAGTTGAGAGAATAACTTTTGAAAAAATAAACATGTCGGAGTTTTTCGACATATTATCCGCCTCTTTTCCAAACGGCGATCCGGAAATTTTTACAAAACTCTACGACTTAACCGGCGGATACGAGCTTTATTTAAAAATGTTTCTTGATTATCTCGAATCCGTAAAGCTGCCCTTATCAAGCTTTATGGAAGAATTTAATTTGAAAAAAATCCCCTTTGACGAGTTTATAATTGAAAAACAGATTTCTCTTATCCCCGACACTTATTATCCCGTTTTGCACAATCTCGCAGGCATTTTCCACAATGTAAGACCTTCTTTTATTGAAGAATATAATTTAGGCGATATAAAGCAGCTTCCTTATTTGGTTTCAAAGTATGCGGCAACGGAGTTTTACGGAACATATTGTCTTAAACCTCACTTCAGAAAGTATTTTAGCGAAAATATGAGCATGCAGGATAAAACTTCCGTTTACAAAAATATTGTCTTAATTTACGAAAACGAACTTAAGAAAAGCCCCAAAGACAGGCTTTTAAGGCTCTCCAGAGAAA
>CAYUWO010000044.1:0-10855 GCA_964448535.1 uncultured Gammaproteobacteria bacterium
CAAAATTTTGAATAAATTGAAAATACTTGTAAAATTCATATTCGCTAAAAGCACCTTCAACATTTCTTATCAGCTTATTCAATTTCGAGAGAGCAAATTTATCTATCGATTTTAAATCTTTGTAATCGACATAATCATGCGCAGGGTTAAAATCAAATAAATTGCCCAATAAAAATCTTGCGGTGTTTCTTGTCTTTTTAAAAACTTCCGTCAATTGTGAAATTATATTGTTCCCGATTTTAATATCATTTTTATAATCAACCGAAGCAGCCCAAAGCCTTAAAATGTCCGCACCGTAATTTTTAATGATATCATCGGGTCTTATATAATTTCCAAGCGATTTAGACATTTTTCTTCCGTCCTCGCCAAAAACAAACCCATGGGTTAAAACTTGTTTATACGGGGCATGTTCTACGGTTGCGGCGGCGGTCAAAAGAGAAGATTGGAACCAGCCTCTGTGCTGGTCAGAGCCTTCTAAGTACATATCAACGGGGGTGTGCCCCAACTCTTCGCTTCTTTTTTCAACAACGGCTCTCCAACTAACTCCCGAATCAAACCAAACGTCCATAATGTCTTTTTCTTTTTCAAAATGGTTTTTTCCGCATTTAGGACACTTAAACCCTTCCGGTAAAAGCTCATCCAAAGTTTTATTAACCCATGCGTCAGAACTTTCTTTTTCAAAGATTTTTGCAACGTTTTCAATGGTTTCATCCGTACAAATAACTTCCCCGCAATCTTTGCAATAAAATATGGGAATAGGAACGCCCCATGCTCTTTGCCTTGAAATGCACCAGTCGGTTCTTCCCGAAACCATGTTGGAAATTCTTGATTCGCCGCTTGAGGGAATCCATTTAACCTTCTTAATTTCATCAAGTGCCTTATCTCTAAATTTATCGACTTTTACAAACCACTGGGGAGTTGCTCTGTATATAACAGGTTTTTTACATCTCCAGCAATGGGGGTAACTGTGGGTTATCGGAGTTTTTTTAATTAAAGCGCCCGATTCCCTTAGTTTATTTATTACAATTTCGTTTCCTTCTTCATAATAAACCCCTTCAAGCTCTTTAACTTCTTCTGTCCAACGCCCGTTTTTATCAAGAGGAGAAAAAGTTTCTATGTTATATTTTTGGCAAACTTCCCAGTCCTCAAGCCCATGTCCCGGGGCGGTATGAACTGCGCCGGTACCGGCATCTAAAGTTACATGTTCCCCGATTATTATTCTCGAGAGTTTGTCCATAATCGGATGTTTTGTATTTATATTTTCTAAGGTTTGTCCTTTTGTTTTTGCAATAAGTTCAAAGCTTGATTCTTCTTTTTCAATATCTTTTGCAAATGCAGCCAAAAGCCCTTCTGCAATAACGTAATATTCCCCTTCAAATTTATAAAGCCCGTATTCAAAATTAGGGTGAAGGCTTATTGCAAGGTTAGAAGGGATTGTCCAAGGGGTTGTCGTCCAAATAACCATATAAGCTTTGCTGTCAAGCTTATCAAGACTAAACGCTTTTAAAAACCGGTCAATATCAACTACTTCAAATTTTACATAAATTGAATCGGAAGTAACATCCTGATATTCAACTTCGGCTTCGGCAAGCGCCGTTTCACAGTGCGAACACCAATATACAGGCTTTAGACCTCTTTCTATATACCCTTTTTTATACATTTGCCCGAAAACTCTTATTTGCTCTCCTTCATATTCAGGGGCAATTGTCAAATAAGGGTTTTGCCAGTTTCCCAAAACTCCGAGGCGCTTAAACGCCGCCTCCTGACCTTTTAGGGCATTGTTTGCATACTCGCGGCATTTTTGTCTTAATTCGCTTTCAGATATCGCATTTTTCCCCCCTTTAATATTTTTTACAACAGCATTTTCAATAGGGAGCCCATGGGCGTCATATCCCGGAACATAAGGGGCATAGAACCCTTTTTGAGATTTATATTTTATAATGATATCTTTTAGGATTTTATTTAAAGCCGTTCCCACATGAATTTTATCAGAGCTTAAATAAGGGGGACCGTCATGAAGAACAAAGGAATTTGACTTGTCTTTTTTTTCAAGAATTTTTTCATAAATTTTGTTTTCTGCCCAAAATTTTTGTATTTCAACTTCTCTTACAACGGCATTCGCACGCATTGCAAGCGTGGTTGAGGGGAGATTCAGAGTGTCTTTATATTCTTTTTTTCGGGTTTCTTCCATTTTTAAATCCTTTTTTAGATGTTTATTACCCATAATTATAAGATAAAAATTTGAATTTAAAACTTTTTTTTGATAAAAATAAATTATATTTTATAAGGTAATATTATGAACGAGCTTAAAATTGCAATACCCAACAAAGGCAGGCTTTCAGAGAAAATCTATGAGCTTTTAAATTCTGCGGGACTTAATTTTGAATCAAAATCAGACAGAGCCCTTCATATTAAAACTCAAGATAAAAAATGTTCTTTGATTTTTGTGCGCGCTCAAGATATTCCGAAATTTCTCGAATCAAAAGTTGCGGATATAGGTTTCACGGGGCTTGACATTGTTGAAGAAACCGGAGTTGAATTGGACGTTATAAAAAGGTTTGATTTCGGATATTGCGATATGGTGGTTGCCGTAAAAGAAACCGACAATGTTTCCAAGGCGGAGGATTTGCCCGATGTGGTTAATGTCGCAACTTCTTTTCCTAACATTGCAAAAAAATACTTTGAAAAAAAAGGCAAAACCGCAAAAATAATCGAAGTGTCAGGCGCGGTTGAAATTACTCCGAATCTTGGGCTGTCAGATGTTATAGTTGATATTACAAGCACGGGAACAACCCTGAAGCAGAACAGGCTCAAAATAATTGATAAAATTATGGACTCAAGCTGTGTTATAGTTCAGAGAAAAGGGCTTGACGAGGATATTTTAAAACGGATAAATGCCCTCTTGCTTGCGCTTAATGCTGTGCTTGACGCTAAAGAAAAAAAATATCTTATGGTTCACATTCCAAAAGACAAAATTGACGCAGTTAAAACTTTTTTGCCGGGGCTTTCTTCTCCGACCGTTACAAGCCTTTGGGGGGACGACAAGAATGTCGTAATTCATGTTGTTGTCGATAAAGATAAAATATATGACAGCATTAACCGCCTTAAATCCTTAGGCGGGCAAGGAATTTTAATTTTAACGGTTGATCAAATGGTAAGATAGGAAAAATATGGAAAAAACCAACATAGAAAAACTTTTGGAAACCGTAGAAGCACTCAGAGGCGAAAACGGCTGTAAATGGGACAGAGAACAGACCCACGAGAGCATAAGAAAAAATATGCTTGAAGAAGCTTACGAAGTGATTGACGCTATTAACTCCAAAAACTCCGATAACCTCAAAGAGGAACTCGGGGACGTATTATTGCAGGTTGTTCTTCACTCTCAAATTGCCGATGATTGCGGCGAGTTTAATTTCGAGGATGTGGCGGGGCTTTTAAATCAAAAATTGATAAACAGGCACCCCCATGTTTTTGGCAATACAGAGGTTCATAATGTTGATGAAATCCTTGTAAATTGGGAAAAAATAAAAAAAGAAGAAAAGCCCTATAGAAAAAGTGTGCTTGATGGCATTTCAAAATCTCAATCGGCTCTTATGAGTGCGCAAAAGCTTTCCGTCAAAGCAGCAAAAATGGGCTTTGAGTGGGAAAAAGAAGATGATGTTATGGCTTGCGTGTATTCTGAAATAGGAGAATTTTTATCATCAATTACAAAAGATGAAATGGAGGTTGAATTTGGCGATATTTTATTTGCGCTTGTAAATCTTGCGCGCTGGCGCGGAATTGACGCCGAACAAGCTTTGATTAGGGCAAACTCAAAATTTGAAAAAAGATTTAGAAAAATGGAAGAAATCGCATCAAAGAAAAATGTTGAGCTTGACAGGCTTACCGTTCTTGAATGGAACAGGCTTTGGACCGTTGCCAAATTGACAAGCGAGGAGCATGGTAATTGAATTTGAACATAGTTTATGTGATAATAGCCAAACAGTTAGTAAGGAGATAAAATTGATAAAAGTCGGCGTATCCGGCGCAGCCGGAAGAATGGGAAAAGAAGTTGTAAAAACCGTCATAAATGATTCGGAGCTTGAGCTTGTTTGTGCCATAGACAAATTTCAAACAGGGCAAAATGTTTACGAATCTGTCATTATAGAATCCGATACGGCAAAATCAATTGAAATAAATAACCCCGATGTTATAGTTGATTTTACTGAGCCTTCCGCTGTTTTTGAAAATGCAAAAACATATCTTAACATGGGGGTTGCTCCCGTCATTGGTACAACAGGGCTTACCGTAAATCAAATTGAAGAATTGAAAAATTTATCTCAAAAAAAACAAAAAGGCTGTTTAATTGCCCCCAATTTCGCAATTGGAGCGGTTTTAATGATGATGTTTGCAAAAAGCGCAGCAAAATATTTTAACAACGCAGAAATTATCGAGCTTCATCACAATCAAAAAAAAGACGCTCCCTCGGGCACTGCAATCAAAACGGCGCAGATGATGTCTGAAGTTAATCCTGATTTTCAAGAAGGAAATGTGCAAGAAACAGAGCTTATTCAAGGCTCCAGAGGCGGTTTGTATAAAAACGGCAGCGGCATGGGGAAAATAAATATACATTCAATAAGAATGCCGGGGTTTGTTGCCTCTCAAGAAGTTATTTTCGGTTCAAACGGACAGACCTTGACAATTAAACATGATACAATTAACCGTGAATGTTTTATGTCCGGTGTTGTGCTTGCAATTAAACATGTGTATAAAAATAACGATTTTGTATTCGGACTGGAGAATATTCTATGAAAAAGCCTGTTTTAGCTGTTCTCGGAGCAACGGGAGTTGTCGGAAGAGAAATTTTATCAATACTTGAAGAACAGAATGTTGAATTTGAGGCGATTAAATTGCTTTCTTCCAAGCGTTCTGCGGGTTCTAAACTCATGTTTAAGGGGAAAGAACACATTGTGCTTGAAGCCCTGCCTGAAGTTTTTGACGGTGTTAACGTTATTTTAGCGTCTGCGGGCGGCTCGACAAGCCTTGCTCTTGCGCCTGAAGCGGTTAAAAGAGGGTGTGTTTTTATTGATAATTCAAGTGCTTTTAGAATGGAAAAGGATGTGCCTCTTGTAATTGCAGGTGTTAACGATGACGACTTAAAGCTTCATAAGGGAATTATCGCAAACCCGAATTGTTCAACCTCGCAGCTAATGCTTGTTTTAAAGCCGTTAAACGATTATGCAAAAATAAAAAGGCTCATAGTGTCTACTTATCAAGCGGTTTCAGGCGCGGGGCTTGCGGCTATGAACGAATTAACTGACAACACAAAAGTTAATTTGATAGGCATGCCTTACGACAATAAAGTTTTTAAATATGAAATCGGCTTCAATTTGATTCCTCAAATTGATGTTTTTACGGAAAACGGCTATACAAAAGAAGAGATGAAAGTAACAAACGAAACAAAAAAAATTCTTCATCTTGATAAATCCACTCCGATTTCTTGTACCGCTGTCAGAGTTCCCGTGTATAGAGGACACTCGGAGGCTGTTACAATTGAATTTGAAAAAGAAATTACGCCTGAAAAAACCCGTGAGCTTTTATCAGCGGCTTACGGGGTTAAAGTTTGCGATGATATTGCAAACTATGTTTACCCGACACCCAAAGATTGCGCAGGGAAAGACCCTGTGTATGTCGGAAGAATCAGAAAATCTATTGCTTTTGATAACGGAATAGACTTATTCTGCTCTGCCGACAATTTAAGAATAGGCGCCGCTTTGAATACGGTTCGTTTGGCGCAAAAGGTTATTGAAATGGGATTATATTAAAAAGGGAGATAAAATGACTTTAAGATATGACACCGGAGAAGTTATCACCGCAATGGTTACGCCCTTTAACAAAAAAGGGGATATTGATTTTAATGCTATGGATAAACTTATTGACCACCTGATAAATTCCGGCACAGACACGATTCTTGTAACAGGAACTACGGGTGAGAGCCCTACTTTAACCCATGAAGAAGAGTATGAAATTTTATATTCAGCAAAAGCCAGAGTATCCGGCGCTAAAAAAGTTATTATGGGTGCCGGTTCAAATTGTACAAAAACTGCTGTTTTGTCCTCCAAAAAAGCGCAGGAACTTGGTGCGGACGCTGTTTTATCCGTTGTGCCATATTATAATAAACCAAACCAACAAGGAATGATTGAGCATTTTAGCGCAATTGCAAGGGCTGTTGACATTCCCGTTATTATGTATAATATTCCAGGAAGAACAGGGGTTAATATGGCTCCTTCAACCGTTGCATTTCTTGCAAAAGAATACTCAAATATTGTTGCGCTGAAACAGAGTTTTCCCGATATGGATGTGATTTCCGAGCTAAAAGCGCAGTGCCCCGAAGATTTTGCAATTTATTGCGGCGATGACAGCTTAACCCTCCCCATGCTTTCTTTAGGTGCCCATGGAGTTATCTCTGTCGCATCTCATGTGGTCGGGGATGAAATTAAATCTATGATTCATAACTTTAAATCTGGTCAGGTCAAAGCGGCAAAAAACATGCATCAAAAGCTTTTTCCTTTGTTTAAAAAGCTTTTTATGGCGCCGAATCCGGTTCCCGTAAAGGCTGTTTTATCAAAGCTCAATATTATTGAAAGTTATACCCGAAGCCCGCTTGTTGAATTAAACGATATTGAGCGTTCGGAACTTTTTGATTGTTTAAACAGTGTGCTTGAAAGTATCGGAAAATAGCCTTAATTCCTGCCGATTGCTTTAAATATCAGGATAATAATCTTAATTCTTGATTGAACAGATTGCAAGTAAAACCCCCGCATTCAGTATGGGTTTGGCTCTAAATGAGCGGCACTGCGGCAAAACAGGAACATGCGCCGAAACGCAAGGGCAGGTTAAGTTTTCCTTAAAGCTCCACTACGATTAGCGGGAGCCGGTGCTTAAAGGGGCGACCCGATGAGGGTTGACCCTGTTGCACTACGATCTGCGGGAGCCGGTGCTTAAAGGGGAAACCCGATGAGGGTTGACCCGAAGCACTGTGGCATGCGGGAGAACCTTATTACCTAAAACCAATACTAACTCATTGCCCTTCCCTCAAGCGGTGCTATAATAAACAGACGGCGCACGCTTAAGCTGATGCAATTTTTGAACAAAACTCAGATTAATAGGTGTCATACAGATAGAAGGCTTTAGAGTTTATCCCTCATGAGTTAAAATTTTTTTTATCCAGTTTTCAATTTCTTTATCGGTGGAGAGGTTTCCTTTTCCGTATACAACATACCCTTCTTTAAATTTGCCTTCAGGGATGAGCTTTTTAAGGTCCATAAAGGCGGAAGAAGAACCTCCGCCGCCATGGGTACAAAACGGTACAATAGTTTTACCGTTCAGATTATTATGTTTAAGGAAAGTTTTAATAACAGGCGGTATTGTGTACCACCAAATAGGCATGCCGATAAAAACAGTGTCATATTCATCAAGATTTGAAACATTTTCTTTAATTTCAGGGTATATATCTTCTTCTTTTTCTTTTTTTGCCGCTTCAACAAGAGATTCATAATCTTTTGGATATTCTTCTACTGTTTCGATTTTAAAAATTTCGGCTCCTGTTTTTGCCTGAATTTTTTTTGCAATTTCTTCGGTATTATTTGAAAAGCTGTAATAAGCGATTAAAGTTTTACTCATTTTATACTCTTTCTTTAGATGATTTAATTTTTGATATTATAGAATATATCACAACTACCCCCATTGTAGCAAGTCCAAGTCCGATTATATTCCCCCAAAATGAGGACACGCTTGCAAGAACCGAGATTTTTGCCTGAAGCAATTCGGATACAAAAAAGAGGTTGTTTTGTGTTTGGGCTTCAAATGCTTGTCCTATGCTTAAAAGCGACCATTCAAGCCCGTCCGGCTTAGTAGAGGCGTAATTTGAAATGAAACCGGCTAAAATAAGAGATACGGAGGCAAAAATAAAATCGGCGTTTTTTGTCTTATCAATAATTTTAAGGGTGCAATATGTAAATATCCCTTCAACAAGCCCGATAACAAAATGAATGCTTGTCATAAGCCCGATAAAAAGCGGCAAATTTTTAACCGCACCTGACAGATAAGCTTCCGCCCCGATTGCGATTGAACCGAGTTCGAGAGCGGCAAGGGAAGAAACCATGCAGGCTAAAAATTTATTTTTTGATTCTAAGGGCTTATAAATAAAGGGGTAAACAACAAAGCAGGCTATAGCACCCATATTAAAGATATTAAGCCCGATTGCGCTTAAACCTCCATCGGCAAACAACAGGGCTTGAGCTAAAATTATAACTGACATTGCAAGAAACCCCGTAAAACGTCCGAGGCAAATCGCAAGCAAAAGCCCGCCGATTATATGACCGGATGAGGCGGCAGAGGGAATTGAGAAATTTATCATTTGCAGCGCAAAAACAAGCGCAGTCATTGCGGCAACTTTTTTTAAACTGTTTCGTTCGGCTTTTATTGAAGCAAAAACAATTGCGCCGCCGGCAGCTAAAATCATAGGAATGCCCGTAACCGGACAAATAACGGAATTTCCTAAATGCATACATTCTCCTTTATTTTTATAACTCTTAACAATGGATTTTTATATTTTCTTTTTCCCGCCCCGTACCCGACTTTTTCAAGAAAAAATTCGGACGGAAGGCTTTTTGCTTTATACAAAGCTGCCGCAATGGCAGCACCTGTCGGAGTAATCATTTCGCCCGCATTCTCCGAAAAATTAACAGGCAGTTGATATTCCGATAAAATTTCGCAAACAGCGGGAACGGGAACGGAAAGCTCCCCATGGATACATTTAACGCTCCCCCTGCCTTCTGTGAGGGGCGAAAAATAAACATTTTCCGGAGAAATACTGTCATATAAAACGGCAAAGCTCAAAATATCCGCAATAGAATCAATTGCGCCGATTTCATGAAAATGAACCCCGTTTACATCGCACGAATGAACCTTAGATTCAGCCTTTGCGACAATTTCAAAAATCTTTTTTGCAAGCCCCTTCGCCCCGTTTGTCGCACATGAATTTTCTATGATTTTGATGATGTCGTCAAGGTTCCTTTTAACATGGTGTTCTTTTTGCCTGACATCTGCGCTTTTTAATATAACGTCAAAATCAAGCGCACGAACAGAGTTAATTTTAACTTCGCTTATTTTATAGTCAAATTCATTTTCAAGCTTTAAAGATTTCAGCACTTCATCCAATATTTTTCTGTCCGCCCCAACATCTAAAAGCGCTGCGACTGACATATCGCCCGATATTCCGTTATTGCATTCAAAATATAAACTGCTCAAATTCTCCCTCCGGCAATTTGCCTGTTTATCTGGTTTGCGCTGTATCCCGCATTAAATCCGTTATCTATGTTTACTGTGCTTACTCCCTCACTGCAAGAATTTATCATCGTAAGCAGGGCGGATATTCCGCCAAGCGAAGCGCCGTACCCTACGGAAGTCGGAAGGGCTATGCAATGTACATCAACAAGCCCCGCTATAACCGAAGGCAGTGCGCCTTCCATGCCTGCAGTGGCAATAATTACATTTGCTTTTTTAATTTCTTCAATTTTATCCAAAAGCCTGTGTAATCCTGATATTCCGACATCATAATATTTTTTTACTCTGCTTCCGAAAAACTCCGCCGTAACAGAAGCTTCCTCCGCAACGGGTATATCTCCTGTGCCCCCTGTAACCACTGCAATTTCTCCGATTTTTTCAATCGGGGTTTGAACAAGGGTTAAAATTTTCGCCGTTTCGTTATATTGAATTTCGGGCAGAACCTTTCTAACCTCTTTAAATTGCTGATAAGAAGCTCTTGTCCCTATTACGTTTTGTCCGTTAGCCAAAAACTCTTGAAAAATTTCAATTAACTGCAAGTGGGTTTTGGGTTCGCAAAAAACTGCCTCCTGATATCCCCTTCTTTTTTTTCTGTCAAAATCTAAATTTGAATTTTTCATACATTTATTTTATATTTAACGCTCGTCTTTGGTCAAGCTTTTTTGAAATATTATTTCTTATTTTTTTGAAAATAAAAGCCCTAATTCAAATAGCAGGTATGTTGGTATAAATAAAAGTATTTGGCTTACGATGTCGGGCGGGGTCAAAAGAGCAGCAAGAGTCAGGAGGGCAACAACAATATAAGGTCTTTTATCGGATATTGTTTCGTAAGAAATTATATCCGATTTTATTAAAAAGCGGACTATAAGCGGAGTTTGAAATATAAGCCCGAATATAAGGGAAAGGTGCAAAGCAAGATTTATAACATTTGTTACGCCAAAGAGCGCTTTTGTGTTATCATCCGCAAAGCTCATTCCGAAATTTATAATAAGGGGGATAACAACAAAAAGGCAGAATAAAAGCCCGATAATAAAAAGCAGGCTTGATAATACCACTATTTTTCCGATTAATTTTCTTTCTCTTTCATACAGTGCGGGCAAAACAAAATCCCATATTTTCTTTAAAATGTACGGGAAGCTTATTACAAGCGCCAAAAGGGCACCAAGTTTAATTTGAAGAACAAAAACTTCCGCCGGAGAAAAATAATTTAAGACAATGTCGTTTTTCCCGATTAAAATGTCCTCCAGCCCCGAAAGCAAAAAGGGGGAAACATACAGAGAGGGAATTAAAACCAAAAAATAAGCGCAAAAACACTTTATAAGGGCTGACCTTAAAGCCTCTATATGTTTTATAAAAGGTTCATCTTTGTCCATTTACACTTCCGGATTGTTTATATCGTCTTTAATTTTATATTCTTCAGGTTTTTCCGAAGAATCTTCAATTGATTTTTTTATATCGTCCGCTTCTTTTTTAATTAACTCTTTGGCTTTTTTGTATTCATAACTTGCCTTGCCCAAAGCTCGGGCAA
>CAYUWO010000044.1:10865-12448 GCA_964448535.1 uncultured Gammaproteobacteria bacterium
CTTTTCCCGCCGAATAATAAAAGGATGACAACCAATATTAAAGTAATTTCAGTTATTCCAAGCGACATAATTTCTACTTTTAAACGGTTCTTTGTTCTCTAATAGAGTATATTTCAATTGCTCCGTTCGGGCAAGATTTTTTGCATTTTCCGCACCCGATACACTTTGAACCGTTAGCCGCAATTTGCCCCCCTTCTTCTATTATCGCCCTCCCGGGACACTCCGAAATGCAAATTTTACATTTTGAACATTTATCAGGGTCAATTGAGGCTATTGCTATTCTTGTTTGTTTTTTTGTATCAAGGCTGATTTTTTTAATAGCACCCGCCGGACAAACTTTTGAACATTCGTTACAATCATACTTGCAAAAACCTTTTCCCCTGCCATAGTCAATATGGACAGCGCCAAAATCTTTGTTTTTAGGCGCAAGTATTTTATTCGGGCAATTTTTTATACATAGGTTGCAATTTAAACATTTATTAATCATTCTGTTCTCAGAAATTGCTCCCGGGGGAAGAATAACATTGCTTATTTTGTTTTTGATTTTTTCGGTAAGTTCCGCCCCTGCCTTTAACATCCCTCCGAAAAGAATTAAAGCTCCGGCAGAGATTAAAAAAGTTCTTCTTGAGGGGTTAAAAGCTTTATATTCGCTTTTGGCACCAAATTTCACCGCTTTTCTTTTGCATTCTTTTAAACACCTTAAACATTTGACACAAGTTTCATTATCAACTTTTGTTTCTTTTGCATTGATTGACCCCGTCGGACAATATTTTTCACACAAGCCACATTTTGTACATGTTTTATCCTGATAAATTTTAAGCGGCGCAAATTTTGACAAAATTCCCAAAAAAGCCCCCACGGGGCAGATATTTGAGCAAAAGAACCTGTTTTTAAAAAACACTAAGGCTAAAATTAAAGCCAAAGTAATAAGCCCCCATAAAGAAAAACTAAATGCTGAGCCAAAAACCGCATAAGGGTCGATATATCTTAAAATGACGGCGCTTCCTCCAAAAAGCATACCGAAGCATGCTGCTAAGATAAAATATATAAGGGGATAGTTTTTTGTCTTATTCCCTTTCTTGTTGATTGAAAGAGCAAACAGCTCCTGTAAAATTCCAAACGGGCATACGGTTGAACAGTAGAATCTGCCAAAAAGCAGGGTAAATAAAATAATGATTATATTTAAAACCAGCGCAGTTATTGAAAAATCAACAACAAGCCTTTGAAAAAGCGGAGTAATTTCAATATCTAAAAATTTGACGGGATATAACCCGAAAAATGCAAATATGCTTCCTGTTAAAACTATGATGGCAAAAATCCGCCTTATGTTATAAGCTTTCATTATCCTATTGCCTTAACTTCTTTATCTATTTTAAAAAGTAAATCCGGTATATTAAGGGTCTGAGGGCAGTTTTTTGTACACAGTCCGCATTTTATACATTTATCGGCTTTTTCGTTTTCATCAAGCGTATCATAATAAAGCGAGAAAAACATTTTATTGTTTGTAACTTTATACTGGTTATAAATTTGAAATATAGCGGGAATATTTATCCCTCTGGGGCATGTTTCCGTGCAATACTTGC
>CAYUWO010000045.1:0-12428 GCA_964448535.1 uncultured Gammaproteobacteria bacterium
TAGAAAATAATGCATTTGATGTTGAGATAACAGATTATCATGATTAATTTTTATAAAATTTTTCAACTAAACACTTGATATTATGTTGTACGTAATGTATAATATAATTAAAGGAGTCTATTATGACAAACAACAATGAATATATTCCAATTCCGCATATAGGCGAAGTTCTGAATGAAGAATTTTTAGAAACTTTTAAAATAACTCAGAATGCACTGGCTGTTGCAATTGGTGTGCCAACAAACAGAATTAACGCTATTGTCAGAGGTCAGCGTGGCATTACTGCCGATACGGATTTAAGACTTACCAAATATTTTGGTTTAACAAAAGGCTATTTTTTAAGGTTGCAAGCTAATCTTGAATTATTGGAACAAGAGCATAAAATAGAAAACGAACTTGCAAATATTGCACCTTTTGATCCCAACAAACAAAATAAAAGGATTGCCCTTTAAACATAAATCTAAAACAGGCTCTATTTTTACATCGGAATTTGCTTTTATGATTCCTTCATACATAGTTGCGTTTTTGTAAAACTTTATATATACAAGTATCGAGAAAAGTTGTAATATAAATTTATATTAAAATAATTAGGGAATTTTTGGTGAGAGTCGTTAGTGAAAATATAAATCAAAAAAATATTAACAAACAAAATTGGTGGAAAAAGTTGTTGGTTTTAAACCCAATCTACAAGTTGGGATATGTAGTTGAAATTATTTGTAAAGACATAGTTATATACAGACTATTCTCACAACAAGAGTGAGAATAGTCTTAAAGTGTATTTTAAAATTTAAGGAGTAAAAATAGTGACTGAAAATAACGAAGAAAATAATAAGAATTTTGATGAAAATAAAGAAAATAATTATAAAAATATAACTTTTTTAGAATATTTTTATAAAAAATATATAGAAAAATCTATTACTCGTTCTATTGCCTATACTTTATATCCGGACATAGATTTAAAAGAAGAACAAAAATCTCAAAATAAGATTTTAACACGAAATGAATTTATAAATTCTTTAAGTTTTTCAGATTGGTATGATACATATGGATTTTATACTGTTAGAAATATAAAAATAAATTCTATAAATATTTATTTGTATTTATTCTTATTAATATTTTGTTATTATTCTCAACATCAATTTCCGGTTTATTACACAAAGAATATCGTATTCAAAATGCCTTATTAAGACCTGCTAATTTTATAACAAAATTTTATATTCTTCCTCTGTCTAAAATTTTTGGATATGAAAATATTCTAACTTACCCCTTTTATATAATAAGAGATTTTTTATATAATACAGGGATATCTTTATTTCCAAGTGATTCTACTCAAAGAATTATTTGGTGGTATAATATACGTTTTATTGAATTTGCTTCAGTTGATTTGCCGGGATTAGATGATAGATTCTTAGAACATAAAGAAATAACTAATAGGCAAGCAATTAAATTAGAAAATTGGAATAATGAGATATACAATCAAATTTTACTTTTTAAAACTGCTGATTTATCAAAAACCATATATAAAGATGATAAATTATTAATTTTGAGAGACTTAATTGAATTTTATAATGAAGGTGTCCACAGATTAAGAACCATGTTGTTTTTTAAAAAATATAAAAATATAAAAAAGGACAAATTTATCCAACTATTTCTGATTCTCAAGATATGACAATGTCCTTATTAGAAGATTTTGATAAATTGAAAGAAGATTTACATAAAATCAATTATAACGATTATAAAAAATATATAAATCAACCGATAATAGAAGAATATATATTTAAAAGAAATTGTACCTATCATATTTTATTATATAAACAAAGAATCGAAAAAATCAATTGTACAGATCCGGCGGCAATTATATATATTGATACGGGTGTAAAAATATTAAAAAATTTAATCATAAATAATAAAGATAATATATATGAAATAAAAACAAATTATTCTAATTCTATTCCATCACATGATGCAATTAGTGCATTATTTAGTGCTATTGGAATGTTTGTAAAAAATGAGACAATAGAAAAAGTAGTATCTCATTTACCAGAAATAGGAGATATTGGATTAGAAATATTATCAGGTGAAGATGGTTTAAAAATTGAAATAGCATTAACAAGCTTCGCTGAAGAAGCAATTGCCTCTAAAATCATAACTTTAGCCCTTGAAAGTATGTAGGTTGGGTTAGCGGAGCGTAACCCAACATCAATAATCAGGGAACACAAAACAGAATTAAAAAGAGCCGCATAAATGAATTATTAATAATTTTTATAGGAAAATAATGAGCATTGAAAATAATAATAAAAATATAGAACAAGTGCAGCTTAATTTCTTTAGGTTTAACTTACCAAAATTCTCAAACTGTCTGTTAAAAAATCTCAAACGAAGCGTTCGTTTACACTAAACCACTTAAGATATTTAAAATGTTCTTTTGTTACGGCGCTTCCGGATTTTACCTCAATTCCAAAGATACCGCCCTCTATATCTTGTATAATGAAATCAATTTCTCTTTTTTCTCTGTCCCTGTAATGATAGAGCTCATACACGCCGTTTTCAAGTTCTATTTGAGCAACAATTTGATTATAAACAAAAGTTTCAAATATTTTCCCTGATTTATCGGAATCAAGTATTAAATCTTCCGGCTTCCAATTCAATAAAGACGCCATTAATCCCGTATCGGTCATAAAATATTTACTTTGTTTATTTACTCTCTCATAATCCGTTTTAAGCCATGGATGAAGCTTATCAATCAAATATGTATTTTCCAATACCCCTAAATAACTGTCCAGTGTTTGGTTTGCAATTTTCATGGCAGAAGTGATTTTGGATTTGTCAATAAATTTGGAAGAATATGAAGCAATGATGGCGGCAAGTTCTTTTAAGCTTTCCTGTCTTTTTATATTGGCGATATTGCGCAAATCAAATTCGATTATCGTATTGATATAGTCTTTATACCAAGAAACTCTTTCATTTTGGTTTTTAAGGGTCAAAGGCTCCGGAAACCCCCCTTTAAAAATTATTTCGGATGTTTTTTCTTTATTAAATCCGTTGTTATTGACAAAATTTTGGGTTTTTAACCTGTTTAGAAAATTAGGCTTTTTCTTAAAATTTCACCTTGAACCAAAGGACGCAGCCTATTTTTTTTAACACGCCCTGCAAGGGATTCTTTAACCGTAGGCAGAGTTTGAATATTAACCGAGCCCGTCAACAGATACTGCCCGTATCTTGTATTCTCATCCACAGCTTTTTTAATCGCAGTAATAAGTTCCGGAACGCGCTGAACTTCATCTATAATCATTGTTCCTTTTTGCAATCGGATAAAACCTTGCGGGTCGTTTTTAGCAGACTCATACAGGGTATAATCATCCAGTGTCCTGTAGATTGTTTGTTTATCCGCCATGGCTTTTATGACGGTTGTTTTGCCGCATTGTCTTGAACCAGATAAAATAACTGTGCGTCTTGTATTTAAAGCTGATTTAATGCCGATTTTCTGCCACCTGTTAAGCATGGAGCACCTCAAAAAAATTAAAGTTATAACCCCGCAAATATTGTAAGCCGCTATCGAAATATAACTGTTATTTTATATAAAAAAAGAGTATTCGAGGGGTTTAAATGCAAATGTGCGTGTTGATTTTAACCGGCTGCCGATTTTGGTGCGCCAAAAAATTTGAGCTTATTCCTTCAAAAGGTCTATTTTTATTAAGAAGTTGACATGAAGTAAGATTATATAGTGTAATATATAAATAATGCCCGCCTTAAGGTAAAAATTGCATGCATATAAAGAGGTTAGATATTGATAACTTTAAATCTTTCTCCGGCAAGACTGAAATTCCTTTCTTGACAGGGTTTACTGCGATTGCGGGCATAAACGGCTCCGGAAAGAGCAACATAATTGACAGCATTCTTTTTGCCCTCGGGTTAACTTCAGCAAGAGCTTTGCGGTCCGAAAAAGGCGTTGCGGATTTGATTTCAACCCATAACCAGCGAAATGAAGCCTATGTCAAGGTTGTTTTTGATCTTGATGATGAAATCGGCACCGAAATGTCTTTTGCAAGAAGAGTTAAAAAAACTTCCTCCGGCTATGTCAGTACATACTATATGGATGATAAGCCCCAGACTCTGACAGGAATACATTCTGAGCTTGAGAAGTTTCAAATCACCCCTAACAGCTATAATATAATTATGCAAGGGGATGTGATAGGGCTTGTAAACTGTTCTTCGATTGAACGCAGAAAGTTTATAGACGAAGTGGCAGGAACGGCAGACTTTGACCGCAAAATTGAAATGTCGGAAAATGAACTTAAAACGGTTGATGAGAGAGTACAAAATTCCGGTCTTATTTTAAATGAAATCTTGACAAGGGTTGAACAATTAAAAGAAGAAAGAGAAGTTGCCCTGAAATATAAAGAATTAAAAGAAAATAAAGATAACCTTGAAGGGCAAATCGGGGTTGTTAAATATTTCGATTTTAAAAGAATTCTTGATATGGTTCATCAAAATATTCTTGAAGCCCAAAAAAACCGCAAATTAAAAGAACAAGACGCACAAGCTCTGGATGCTTCGATTGCGGCTAAAAAGAAAGAATATGATGAAATATGTGTCAAAGTAAAAGCGCAGGGAGAGGACAGACAGCTTGAAGTTAAAAGGCTTGCGGAAGAAAAAAAAGGCGAGATACAGCGCAAAAAAGACTCAATTATCCATACCGAAAAGGTGATTTTTCAAAACAATAAGACAATCGAAAATTCTAAAAACGGAATTGAAGATTTCAACAAGAAAAAAGCTGCCTGCATGGAAGCTATTTCAGCAAAAGAAAAAAACAAAGAATCTCTCAATGTCCGGCTTGAAGATAAGAAAAAAGAACTGAATAAAATTTTAGAGGAAGTAACCGGGCTTAACAAAACAGCAGATACTTATATTGAAAAAAGGGCGATTTTAAGAAAAGAGCTTGATAAAATCAAAGAAGAAGAAACCTTGATTGTAAAAGAAAAACTGGGATATGAATCAAGGCTTGAATTTTTAAATAACGAGCTAAATTCGGCAAAAAACGCCAAAGAAAACATTTTAGAAGGGCAGAAAACTTTTCTTGAAGATAAAGACAGATATGAGCTTTTGATAGATAAGCTGTCAAAAGAAGCGGAGGAGTTAAAAATACTTCAAAAACTCACGTTTGACAGTTTGGATAAAGCCAAAGCCGAATCGTCCGATGTTATGTATAATATTCAGCTTTCAAATAAGAAAATATCGGAGCTGGAAGCAAATAAAAGAGCTTTTAAAACTTTCGGACTCGGCGCAGGGGTGGAAACAATAATGCAAAGCGGGCTTAAAGGGGTGCATGCTCCGCTTTTGCAACTTGCAGACGTTGAGCCCGAATATACGGAAGCCGTAAATGAAGCCTTGGGCGCACGTTCAAGATTTGTTGTCGTGGATGATGAGCATGTGGCTTCAAGAGCCATAGAAATTTTAAAAACTCAAGGAAAAGACCGTGCGACTTTTCTTCCGTTAAACAAATTAAAGCCCGCCCCTTCTAAACTTGCCCTGCCGAAGGATAAAGGAGTTATTGACTTTGCTATAAATCTTATTGATTTTGACGATGAATATTTAGACGCATTTTATTTTGCGCTTGGTGAAACTCTTGTTGTGGACAATATGGAAACGGCAAAAAAACTTATGGGCAAATACAGAATAGCCACTCTTGAGGGAGAAATTTTTGAAAAATCAGGCGCAATTACAGGGGGGGCAAGGCGAAAGGCGGGGGCGCTGTTTGGAAAACTCGACGATAAAGAGCTTGAAACATACAAAAAAAGACTTATCGACTTTGAAGAAAAATACAGAGAACTCGAACAAAAAAAAGTTGAACTTGACCGCAAATTAGACAAAATAAGGAACGATTTTTCATGCGCGTCTAATTCTTATAACGGCGCAAAAATAGAATTAAATGCCCTTGTTGTAAGCAATTCAAAAGCCCGTGAGCTTTTAGAAAACGCAGAAAATAAAATTAAAGAAACCGAGCCCGAAATTAAAAACCTTAATACAAAATTGGATAAACTGGAAGAAAAACATGTTATTCTCCTTGATAAAATTTCAAACACAACAGACGAGATTAAGGAAGTTGAAAAGTTTATCGACGAAGGAGAATTGAATAAGCTAAAAGACTTAACCAAAGGGGTAGAAGAAGAAATTAAAAATACGGAAAAAAGCATTTTAAATGTTGAAAATGAAATTTTAAGAGATAATCAAAATATTGTCTTTTATGACACTATGATTAAACAAAAAGAATCTGACATAAATAAGCTCCAATCGGATAATATTGGGCTTAATGCGGACAAAGAAAAATTTACAAAAGAAATAAGCACGCTTGAGGGCGAACTTAATGAGCTTGAAATTAAAATCGTTGACCTTGGTAAAAACCTCGTTGAATTGCAGGATTTAAGGCAAAAAATTCAAAACGAGCTTTTAAAGACCCAAAACGATAGAAACCTTATCACAAATGAAATTGAGAGAATAACGGAGCAAATTGAAAGCTCAAAAACAAGAAGATGTGAAATCGAGCCGCAATTTAGAGAAGTCAGCGAAGAATTAAAACAGAAAGGAATTGACACAAGTTCAATTAAGCCTGCCGAGATGACCATTGAAGAAATAACGGGCAAAATTTCAAAACTTCAAAAGAAAATGGACGAGTTAGGGCTTGTCAACATGAGGGCGATTGACGCCTATGAGGAAGTTGTTTCAAGACAAAACGAGCTTAAAGAAAAACTCGAAACTTTAGACAAAGAAAAAAACGAAATTCAAAATAGAATGAAAGGATATGAACACCTTAAAAAAGAAACTTTTATAAAAACGTTTAATGCCGTAAACGGGCATTTTAGCGAAATATTTACCGATTTAACCGACGGGGCGGGAAAACTTGTTTTGGAAAATCCGGAAAATCCTTTTTTGGGGGGCTTAACAGTTGAAGGGCAGCAAAAAGACAAAAAAAAACAGAAGCTCGCAGGAATGTCGGGCGGCGAAAAAACTTTAATGGCGTTATCTCTTGTTTTTGCTGTTCAAAGATATCTTCCTTCCCCTTTTTATGCCCTTGATGAGGTTGATGCGGCGCTTGACGGGTTTAACGTAGAACGCATAGCAAAAATGATTACAAAACAATCCGCATCAACCCAGTTTGTTGTAATAAGTCAAAGGTCCCAGATGATTGAATCGGCAGACAGAATGATTGGCGTAACTCAAAAAGATAAAGGGGTTACAAAAATAAGCGGGGTTAAATTACAAAATAACATTAAGGAAGCAGCTGCGGTATGAACAATGCGATAAATTTTTATTCAACCGAGTTTGATAAAAACTCATTTATAAAAGACACGGGCGTATACAATTCAAATTATGAATATGAAATGCTCACGACATTTTCAAACGCCTCAAAAAATCCGGTTGACGCAATTGAAATTATTGTCGATATGGCAAAAACGGGAAAAATCGACCCATGGAACATCGACATTGTAAAAGTGTATGATGAGTATATGAAAAAACTTGCGGAATTAAACGCTCAAAATAACCTTAAATTTGTGGGAAGGGCTTTTTTATTTGCTTCCGTTCTTTTAAATTTAAAATCCAAAGTTTTAAACGGGCTTTCTTTTTCTGATTTTGAAGCGCATGATGATTTCGAAGAAAATTATGATGACGGCTATATCGAAGAAACAGACGGCGAGCAGCTTAAAATCCCTTCAACAAATGTCATCTCGTTTAATGAAGTATTGCAGAGGAGAACAAGCACAAAGCTCAACCGCTCAAGAGCAATTACTTTAAATGACCTGATTCGTCATCTCGAATTTTATGAGCAGCTTGAGCGAAAAAGAAAAATAAAAGATGTTCTTGAAAGACAAATAAAAAGGGTAAGGAACTATTCAAAATTAACTACTAACGACATTCTTGACATGACGCAGGATGAGTATATTGAAGAATTGGTTGATAAAATGGACCAAAATCTGACAAAAATTTTAGAAAAAGAAGAAAAAATCGAACTATCAGACCTCAAAGTCATCGGTTTTTCAAAGCCTGCCGCATACATCGCAATTCTTTTCTTATGCTCAAGAGGAAAGTATGATATAGAGCAGGAAGAATTTTACGGCGACCTTTTTGTAAAATTGCCCAAAAAGGAGGTCTTTTGACGGAAAATTTAAAATCAAAAGTTGAAGCCGTTTTGTTTGTTACCGCAAAAGCTATGCAGCCGGCTGAAATTGCGGAAATTTTAAAAGCGGATTCGGGCGAGGTTGAAAGTGCGCTTTTGGATTTAATGTTTGATTATTCATCAAGAGAAGGCGCCCTTGAAATTGACGATGAGGACGGCTATATTATACAGGTTAAATCAGAACACCTTGATATAGTAGAAAAACTCATGCCGGTTGAATTAAAACCCGCAGTTGTTAAAACCCTGACCGTTATTGCTCTGAAAGAGCCTATCAGGCAAAGCGAATTAAAAGAAATAAGATCAAACGCATACGAGCATATACAAGAGCTTCTTGAAAAAGGGCTCATTTCAAGAACAAAAGACAAAAACGGGCGTTCTTACAATTTAAAGACCACCCCCAAATTTGCCGAATATTTTAAATTAAAAGGGGACGCAAAAACTCTCTCTAAGCTGTTAGACACAACAAAAGAATTAAAAGATTTTTAAGCTTTAAATAAACATGCGGCAAAATTAATGTTATCCTCTTACCCACTTTTGATAAGCCCATGCGTTATGGTTATGGATTGATTCCATAGCTTCAATTTCAACCTCAAACCCTTTTATAATTTCAACGCCCTGAAGTTTAATAACAACATCCCTTAAAACATCCTCAACAAACTTCGGGTTATTATATGCGCTCTCTGTTACAGCTTTTTCATCCTCTCTTTTTAAAAGTGAATAAAGCTCGCATGAGCCTGATTCTTCAATCATTTTAATTAAATCTTCAAGCCAAATGTGCCCCGATTCATCATAAGACACCTTAACTTTAACAAGTGCTCTTTGATTGTGCGCCCCAAAGTCAGATATCTCTTTTGAACAGGGGCACAAGGTTGTTACGGGAACTTTTGCACCCAAATAAAAGATGTAGGCGTCATTGTCATATACCCCTTCAAAATAGCAATCGTAGCACATTAAAGATTTCAAATTGCTTTTTGGGGCGCTTTTTTCAATAAAATATTTAAAATCAAATTTGGCATAGGCAGAATTTGAATTGAGCTTTGTTCTAATCTTTTGCAGCATATTTTTAATATCGACACCCAAAAGGTTATTTTGTCTTTCTTCATCTAAAACTTCGATGAACCTTGACATGTGGGTTCCTTTAAATTCTTTTGGCAAAGAAACGCTCATTTTTGCTTTTGCATAAACCGTTTGAGGCACAAACCCCCCGCAATCAAGCTTTCGCTGGATGATTAAAGGAACTTCAACATCTTTAACCCCCACTTTTTGTATATCAATATTTCTTATATCTTTTTGGTTTTGAACATCATTCATTTTTTATACTTCTTTTTTCTGCTCTAATGAAAGGAGTATTTTCAGAGCGGCAATCCTTTGGGTTTTAGGGTCCGCATTTCTTAAAACTTCAATAGCACGAAGCATAACAGGGTCGTTGTCATACCAGCGGTTCCCCTTTCCCTGATATTGAGTAACCATTTCATAAATTCTCTCAATTACATCTGCTGCAACTTCTTCTTGAAGCTTTAAAATATAATCCTGCGCTTCTTTTCTCTCGTCAGGCGCAGAGAGCCTTAACAATTCAAGTGCCTCTCTTAAAACGGGGTCTTTGTCGTACCACCTTTGATAACCGTGTTCATTTGCATTTTTTTCAAATTTTTCTTCCATATTAACTTTCCTTTTGCTTGTAATTCATTTTTAACCATTGCAGCATGTTGTTCAATGCTTGTCCCCTGTGAGAAAGATTGTTTTTTTCATCGGGTAAAAGTTCCGCCATTGTTTTGTTTCTGCCCTCAACGACAAAAATCGGATCATACCCAAAGCCTCCTTCCCCCTTTTTATCGTATGCGATTTTTCCTTCGACAATCCCTTTTTCCGTGTGGATAATTTCGCCTTTTTTATTAACAAGACAAAGCGCACAAACAAACCTTGCCGTTCTTTTGTTGTCGTTTTTTAAGGCGGCAAGAAGTTTTTCTATTCTTTTTTTTGGGGTTTTTTCATATCTTGCCGAGTGAATCCCCGGTGCACCGTTTAAAAAATCAACGCAAAGCCCCGAATCATCCGCAATAAAAAGCGAACCCGCCGATATTTTACTTATTTCAACAGCTTTTATTTTTGCGTTTTCTTCAAAAGTTTTCCCGTTCTCAATGGGGTTAAAGGTCGGAGTTTCGGGCATTTTAAACTTAACATTATAAGTTTTTGCAATTTCATTCATCTCAAAAATTTTATGTAAATTTGAAGTTCCGACAACAATCTCAAGGCTATTTTCCATACCTTCTCTGCCTTTCTTTAAATGCTAAAAGAGCTTCAATAAAACAATTTTCATCAAACTCGGGCCAAAATTTATTTGTTATATATATTTCAGAATAAGCTATCTGCCATAGAAGATAGTTGCTGACTCTTAATTCTCCGCCCGTTCTTATTAATAAATCAGGGTTCGGAATGTTTTTGGTATAAAGGTGATTTTCAAAAATATTTTCATCAACCTTTTTTATCCCCTCGTTTATAATTTCGTTTACCGCATGGACAATTTCATCCCTTGCGCCATAATTAATCGCTATTTGCAAGGTTATGCCCGTGTTATTTTTTGTGGTTTCTTTTGTTTCAAATATAATGTTTTGCAAATTACGGTTTAAGCCCGCTAAATTTCCTATAAATTCCATTCGAACGTTATTTGAATAAAGCTCTCTAAGCTCGTTTTTCAAAGTGGAAGCCAAAAGCCCCATTAAAAAATCAACTTCTTCTTTTTTTCTGTTCCAATTTTCCGTTGAAAAAGCGTATACGGTTAAATATTTCAAACCCCATTTGTTAGCAGCTTTAACAGCCTTTTTAAGAGAGTTTGCCCCCATCTTATGTCCCATAGCGGAAGGTATTCCCCTTAATTTGGCATATCTTCTGTTGCCGTCCATTATAATTGCCACATGTTTCAAGTTTGTTTCTTCAATAATTTTTTTTATGATATCAGCATTAGTTTCAATCATATTAATTCCTTGCCAATCATGGTACATTAATTATAAAATAAAAATAAAAAGGATTATAATGTTAGAACTTTTAATTTTATACATACTGAACAAATACGATTGCACAATATATAAAATTCAAAAATTTATTGAGGATATGTTTTTTATGTTTTCCTGTCCGAGCCTCGGGGCGATAAACCCTGCGTTGAAAAGGCTTGAAGGGCTTGGGTGCGTTGAGTTTAACGCCTTAATGTCAGAGGGGGGGAAACTTTCCAAAACATATAAAATTACGCCGTTTGGGCTTAAATATCTTAAAGAATCCATATCGGTTTTCGATTTTAAAAACCCTGCGCACCTGTTAAACAATGCAAAGGTTTGTATAGCGTTATCCGATGTTTTAAACAAAGAGCAAAAAGAAAAGTTCCGTTTTGTTATCTCAAACAGACTTAAAATTTTTAAAACCGACATTGAAAATAAACTAAAAGATCCGTATGCTCTCTATTTAGAGGAACAAAAAGCAGTTCTTGGAGTGCTTATAAAAGAAATTGATTTACTTATAAAAACGGTTGAATAACCCTTTGAAAGCCTTTTGGTGCGTGCGTTTTGACCAAAAAAACTTTAAAATTTTTTATTAAGAAATGTTAACTTTTTTCAGAAAAATAAAACTTATTTTAATATTTCTTAATATACATGTTGAAATCTAAAGTTTTGAGTGATATATTTAGTATATAAAGGATATATATAAACGGTTGAAACGCAGTTGCAGTCTGTTTTTTACCGTTTAATTTATAATCCTTTGAGTTGAAGGTTATTTTGGTTCGTCCCCGTTTAATCCGCCCCTTGTGAATTAATTCAAGGGGGAGAAAAGTCTGTTGAAAACAAGGTTAGAAGATTATAAAGGAAAGCGTTTATGAAAAAAATCAGTGTCGTTGAAGTTGAAGAAAATGAAATTTTTGAGGAAACTTTTGAGGAAAAACCCGCCCCCTATAAGGAAAATCCGCCTCAAATTCAAGAAATCCTCGGCTCTTATTACAAAAAAATTTCAAAATTTCCCGTGTTAACTTATGAAGAAGAAAGAGAGCTTGCACGTCTTGCGGCTCTTGGGGATAAGGAGGCAAGGGCAAAATTAATCAGAAGCAATTTAAGGCTTGTGGTTAACATAGTTAAAAAATCAATTCATGTTTCAAAGCTTTCGGTTGCAGACCTTATTCAGGAGGGGAATTTAGGGCTTATGACCGCACTTGATAAATTTAATTATAAGCTTGGATATAAATTTTCAACCTATGCAACATGGTGGATAAAAC
>CAYUWO010000046.1:0-12360 GCA_964448535.1 uncultured Gammaproteobacteria bacterium
TTAATTCCGATATAATTGATTTTATGCCGTTATGCCCCCCGTCAGAGCCGCTTTCTCTAAATCTCAGGGTGCCTAAGGGGAGAGAAATGTCATCGTATACAATTAAGAGGTCTTTTATATTAAGCTTATAAAACCTGTAAGCTTCAACAACGGCAAGCCCTGACAAGTTCATATAAGTTTTTGGAAGCATAAAGAGAGTGTCGTTATCTTTTGCAAAAAACGATTTAAATTTTTCGCAAAGAACAAGATTCCTTCTCTTTAAAACTTCGTCCAATACCATAAATCCGGCGTTATGCCTTGTTTTTATATATTTAACATCGGGGTTTCCAAGCCCTGCTATAAGTTTCATAAAAACACCCACTATTTGTATTTTGATTTTAATTATAATACAAATTATTCCTCCGGACATTTAAAAGATGAATAAAAAATAAATAACTAAGGGTTAATTTCAATTAGTAAAATAAGAAATCATAAAAAACCTTTGGAGAAGAATATATGAAAAATTCCAAAACAAAAGATAATAACATTAAAAGCTCAAGAAAGGTAAGTGAATTTCTTGAAGCAAACAATTTGCACAAAAAAGATTTTGCCCAAATGATAGGGGTAACACTGTCTTACGTTTATAACATTATTGATGACAATATTCCTTTTTCGACTCGCTCAACAACAATTGAGAGAATCGCAACCGTAATGGATATAATGCCTGAAGATTTTGAAGAATACGTAATAGAGGAAGATCCGACCCCTTACAATAAAAATCTTGAGGAAATTAAAAGTTATATCAAAAAAAACAAAATGACCACAGTCGATTTTTTAAAACTTTTCGAGAGGAAAAAACGGCTCAAAATTGTTGTTATGCTCAGAGGGGCAGAGCCCTTGCCCATTGATTTCGGGGAATTAAAACTTATAAAAGACGCACTTAAAATTAAGGATGAAGAATTTTTTTTCCTGTGGAAAAATATTTTTATAGAATACCTTGAAGAGGGCGGTTTTGATACGGCAAAAAACGGGGAACTTACCGAAATTATGCTTGGTTGCGCCAAAAAATATTTTGAGAGTACCCTTAATAAAGCGTAATATTTCTTAACGACAAACGTAGCATTCCTTGCTTATATACTTTATTTAGATTAAGATAAGACAAAGGAAGGAATGTGCTTATGAAAAGCTCCAGTACTCATAGGTCAAATCTCTCAAAAGAAAAAATGTCCATGATAGAAAACGTCAAGCCCGAAATTTATCAGGATTGGGTCTTGAATAGTGAGTATAAAAAATTTCAAAAAAAACCTGAACTTGATGTTTTATGGAAAGAATTTGAAAAAAGCGTTCAGACTAAGTCTGTTAGCAAAAACCCTTTTATGTATCTTAGCACAGGTTTTGTCCTGGGGTTTTTATCTGCGCTTATAATTGCTGTTATAATCGGCGTTTTAACTTATTCGGATATTCAAAATAAGCCCGACTTTGAAAAAACGGCTTCGCCCAAAATAGAAATTAAAAAAGAAACTCCCGCCTTAGAGCCGGTTCAAAATAACAAAAATGACGAGGCGGAAGATTCATCAGAAGAAGAATACACCGTAAAGGCGGGAGATACTTTAGATAAAATCGCATACAGATTTTACGGACAGTATGACCAAAATAAAATTGATGAGATTATGAAACTCAACAATATAAAAGATCCGACCAGAATTCAAATAGGGCAAATTTTAAGAATACCCCTATATTAATTAAGAATAGAGGAAAAAGTGCATATCAAAACCCTTTTAATTTCAGCATTGACGTTTTTGTGTCTATTTAATCAAACGGCGTTTGCTGCCACGCTTGACGAAAAAATAGACAAATATTTTGCTCCCTTTTCGGACGCAATTTCAAGAGTTGTCTTTTTTTCAATCGGCACGGGAGATACCAAAATTCCTCTTTTAATCCTTCTTTTGCTTGTTGCAAGCGTTTTTTGCACATTTTATTTAAGAGGGGTAGGCTTTTGGGGGTTTAAACACTCTCTTAAACAAATTTTCGGAAGAAAACCCGAGTTTAACGAAGCGCACGGGGATAAAGACGGGGAAGTTTCTTCTTTGGGTGCTCTTGCGACGGCGCTGTCCGGAACTGTCGGGCTTGGGAATATTGCAGGCGTTGCGATTGCAATTTCTGTCGGGGGTCCGGGGGCTATGTTTTGGATGTGCGTTGGGGCAATTTTTGGCATGGCGCTTAAATTTTGCGAAGTTACGCTCGCTCTTAAATACAGAAGGTTCAATGCGGATGGCTCGGTGTCGGGCGGGCCTATGTTTTATATAGCTCACGGGCTTACAAGACGCGGATTAAGGTGGCTCGGGCAGCCCATGGCTCTTTTGTTTGCGATTATGTGTATTCCGGGCGCCCTTGGTGGCGGGTGCATGCTTCAAATTAATCAGGCAACCCAACAGGTTATAAATATAACCGGAGGCGAGAGCGGGTTTTTCGGGGTGCACAGTTGGGCGTTTGGGGTTATTGTCGCAATTACGGTCGGGCTTGTAATTGTGGGCGGAATAAAAAGCATAACAAATGTAACTTCAAAAGTTGTCCCCGCAATGTGCTGCCTTTATATCGGCACTGCGCTTATAATTATCTTCATGAATTTTTCTCATATTCCAAACTGTATAGAAACTATATTCAAGGAAGCATTTTTCCCTAAAGCCGTAACGGGCGGAATTATAGGAACAATAATTATGGGGCTCAGAAGGTCAATCCAATCAAACGAAGCCGGTTCAGGCTCCGCCCCCATTGCTTATGCCGCCGTAAAAACAAAAGAGCCTGCTTCGCAAGGTTTTGTTTCTTTAATAGAACCTTTCTTTGACACAGTTATAATCTGTTCTATGACTGCTCTTGTAATTATAATCACGGGGCAATATTTAAACTACACGGACGGGATGACCGGTGTCCAATTGACTTCATCTGCGTTTGCTTCCGTGTTTAGCTTTTTCCCGTGTATTCTTGCAGTTGTCATTATTCTTTTTGCAATTTCAACCATTATATCTTGGGCGTATTACGGACAAAAAGCTTGGGAATATTTATTCGGCGAGGGCTTTAAGAGAACAAAAGTTTATCAAATTATGTTCTGTCTTTTTATAGTTGTCGGTTCTTCAATGAATTTAAACAGCGTGGTTGATTTTACAGACGCCGCTATGCTCGCCATGGCACTTCCGAATTTAATTGCAATATTTATTATGATTAAAGAAATTAAAGCGGATACAATTACTTATTGTAAAAAACATGGCATAAAGCATATTTTGATAAATAGCTGGTATAAAAACGACCCCGCTTAAGCATTATAAGAAAAACTTCAAACCCGATTTTTAATTTTAAAAAGGGCATATCTTAAAATTTTCAACCACTCTTTTAAAAAGGGTTTCGGTTTCTTTTTAAAATATGCCCCCTGAAATTACAAAAAACTTCCGGCTGTGCGGCGCAATGAACCAACAGGTGTTATTTAACCACAATATTTACAATTTTATTTGGAACAACAATTGTTTTTATTACGGTTTTGCCGACAAGTGCCTGCTTTGTTTTGGGTGAATCCATCGCAAGATCTGTCAGGTCTTTGTCTGTTTGGGGGGAGAAGGTTTCAATCTTATCTTTAATTTTGCCGTTAACTTGAACAATTAACGTAATATTATTCTGTTTTGTTTTTTCTTCATCGTACTCCGGCCATTTTTCATTATGAATTGAAGTTTTGGCACCAAGCTCGCCAAAAATTTCTTCGCTCATAAATACGGCAACGGGAGAAATTAACTTAAGAAGAGTTATAAGAGCAAAGCTTAAAACGTCATAGTCAATATCGGCATCTTCTCTTATATATTCATAAATTGAATTTGTAAGTTCCCTGTATTTTGAAACAACGGTGTTAAATTGAAATTCGTTTTCAATATCCTGAGTTATCTTCTTAATTGCAATATGAACTTCCCTTACAAGGCTTTGAGATTTTTTATCCATTGAAGAAGGAAGAAAATAATTAAGTTTAATTTTATCCTGATAATTTGAATAAAGCCTGTATACACGACATAAGAATTTGTAACATCCTTCAACGCCCGAATCGGACCAGTCAAAATCACGTGCCGGAGGAGAATCTGAAATTATAAAAAGTCTTGCGGTGTCTGCGCCGTATGTTTCAAAAATTTCATCTGGATCAACAGTGTTTCCTTTCGATTTTGACATTTTAGAGCCGTCTTTTAAAACCATCCCTTGGGTTAAAAGATTTTTAAAGGGTTCTTCAAAGTTTAAAAGCCCGATATCTTTAAGCGCCTTTGTGAAAAATCTGGAATATAAAAGATGTAAAATTGCATGTTCAATCCCGCCAACATACTGATCAACAGGAAGCCATTTATTGACAAGTTCAAAATCGAAAGGTTTTTTGTCATTAAGGGCGTCAGAGTATCTCAAATAATACCAGCTTGAACATATAAAAGTGTCCATTGTGTCAGATTCCCTTTTTGCGGGTGCTCCGCACACGGGGCAAGTTGTATCCATGAAAGTTTTACTTGTTAAAATCGGAGATTTCCCTTGAATTGAAAAATCAACATCAGTTGGCAATTTAACAGGCAAATCCGACTCTTTAACGGGCTGCGTTCCGCACTTATCGCAATATACAACAGGTATCGGCGCGCCCCAATATCTTTGGCGAGAAATTAACCAATCCCGCAATCTAAACTGCACTTTTGAATATCCAAAACCCTTATTTTTTGCATATTCGGTTATTTTTTCTTTTGCTTCGATGTTTGAAATGCCGTCAAATTCATGGGAATTTACAAGGACACCCTCACCGGTAAAGGCACGGTCGGGGGTGTAACCTTCGCCATCTATAACCTGAACTATCGGAAGATTGTATTTTTTTGCAAAATCAAAATCACGCTCATCATGTGCGGGAACCGCCATAACAGCGCCCGTCCCGTAGTCTGCAATGGCATAATCTGCCGCCCAAACAGGACAAATGCGCCCTGTAAAAGGATTTATTATATGACATCCTAAGGGAACGCCCGTTTTAATTCTTTCATTAGATAGCCTGTCTATTTCAGACATTTTTTTTGCGTTTTCTCTGTATTCTTCAACCGCTTTTTTATTCTCGGGGGTTGTGAGTTTTTCTATATCTTTATATTCGGGCGCCACAACAAGATAAGTTATCCCGAAAGCCGTATCGGGACGGGTGGTAAACACAGGGATTTCAAGCCCTTCAACCTCTTTTACCTTAAATTTTAAAATTGTGCCAAAAGATTTGCCTATCCAATTTGCCTGCATGGTTTTAACATTGTCGCCCCAGCCTGTCAGCTTTTCTAAATCGTCAAGCAAAACTTCGGCATAATCTGTTATTTTTAAGAACCATTGGGAAAGATTTTTCTTTGTAACAGTGCTATCGCATCTCCAGCATTTGCCTTCAATTACCTGTTCGTTTGCAAGGACGGTGGAGCAATTTTCGCACCAGTTAACGGGTGCTTCTTTTTTGTATGCGAGCCCCCTTTTATATAATTGAATAAAAAGCCACTGCGTCCATTTGTAATAATCTTCTTTGCAAGTTGTAACTTCTCTGTCCCAATCAACAGAAAGCCCGAGCATTTTTAGCTGTTTTTTCATATATTCAATGTTATCGAGCGTCCATTTGGCGGGGTTTGCGCCATGTTGAATTGCGGCATTTTCGGCAGGCATGCCAAAAGAATCCCACCCCATAGGGTGCAAGACGTTATAACCTTTTGCTCTTTTAAATCTTGCAATAACATCGGTTATGGTATAGTTTCTCACATGCCCCATGTGGAGCTTTCCTGACGGATACGGAAACATGGAAAGAGCATAATACTTAGGTTTGTCAGAAATATCGGGCGTTTTATAGGTTTTATTTTTATCCCACAATTCAACCCATTTTTTCTCGCTTTTATTAGGATTATATTCATTAGGAAGCATTTATTATTTTCCCCTTTAATTATTCATAAAATTATTATACTTCAAACATTGGCTGCCGACTTCTTTTTTTCTTTATATGCCCTGTAAGAGAGAAAAAGACAAATTAGCGCAAAAAGCGCCCCCGCAATTAAAACTTCGTTGTATGCCAAAACAAACGATTCAAACTCTTCAAACCCTTTTTTTAAAAATTTTGCTTTGAAAGAGTTGAAAATGCTAAGCGAAATCATTATCCCGAGAAGCATTCCCGTGTTTCTAAACATTGCAAGAATGCCCGACGCCATGCCAGTTTCTTTAATAGGCGCCGAACCCATTACAATAACATTTGCGCTTGGTTGGTACATTCCGCTCCCCGTGCCCATAAGCATTTGGGCAAGAATAATTTTTGTTTTGTCCATCTCTAACCCGCAGGTTGAAAACAAAAGAAGCCCAAAAACAATAAAACCCGCTCCAAAAGTCATCAAAAGCCCGCTTGAATATTTTGCCGAGAGTTTTCCGTTAAACACAGCGGCAAACATAAAACAGGTTGAAAAGGGTAAAATTAAAAGCCCCGTTAAAAAGGGAGAGGCAGATAAAACAACCTGTGTATAGTAAGGAAACATGACCGCATTTGAAAAAAGAGCAAAATAAGAAATCAGCATAGCAAAATTTCCCAGTACAAAAACTTTTGATTTAAAAAGCTCAAAATCAACAACCGGAAAACTTATCTTCTTCTCTCTAAAATAAAAAATCACGCCGAATAAAACCATAAGCACTGAAAATAAAAGCACTTTTAATGATTTTATCCCCCAATCGGGAAGGTTTGCAATTATAATAAGCATTGAAAATACCGAAAGAAATAAATAAAACATTCCTCTGTAATCAAACCGGAAAGCTTCCGTGTGTTTAACTGCAGGAATTATTTCAGAAGCCATAACTGCGCCTGTTACGGCAACTATGATACCCGGAATAAAAACTCCTCTCCAGCCGAAATATTGCATTAAAAGCCCCCCGAAAGAAGGCCCCGTCATTCCTGCAAACGCCATCATGGCAGATGAAAAGCCGATTGCCTTTGAGCGTTTTTTGCCCTTGAACACCGAAGATATTATGGCAATGTTATTGGATAATAAAATTGAAGCACCGAGAGATTGAATTAAGCGGCAAATTATAAGCATGGGCAAATTAAAAGAGAGCATATTTAAAACAGAGCCGAATAAAAACGTTAAAAAACCTGACGTATAGAGAATTCTTCTGTTTACTATGTCGTTCAATTTTCCAAAAAGCATTAAAAATGAGCTTAAGACAAGTATATATCCCGTTACGACCCACTGTACAATTTTCATATCGGCGCCAAAATCTTTTGCAATCTCATAAAGAGCCACATTGACCGTGTTTGAATCAAGCATGGCAAGAAAGCCGCCAACGGCGCTGACAAAGAATATATGCCATTTAACTTTTTCTGTTTCCATTATTTTTTCTTATTTGCCACAGCTCTAAGAAGCCCCTTAAAGAGGGGATGGGCTTCTTCGGGGCGTGATTTGAACTCCGGATGAAATTGACATGCCACATGCCAGTCGTTTTTCGGATACTCGACAATTTCCGCAAGCAGCCCGTCCGGAGAAGAACCCGAAATAACAAGCCCGTTTTCTTCAATAATTTTTTTATATTCGTTATTGACCTCGTATCTGTGTCTGTGCCTTTCTTCTACAACTTTTTTACCGTAGGCTTTTTGCGCCTTGGAACCGTCTTTTAAGATACAGGGGTAACTCCCTAAGCGCATTGTGCCGCCGTATCCTGCGATGTTTTTTTGTTCGGCCATAAGGTTGATAACGGGATATTTGGCGTTTTCGGCAAATTCGGTCGAATTCGCCTCTTTAAGCCCTGCGACATTTCTTGCATATTCAATAACGGCGCACTGAAGCCCGAGGCAAAGCCCGAGGAACGGAAGATTATTTTCTCTCGCATATTTTATTGCGTTTAATTTGCCCTCTATTCCACGCACTCCGAAACCTCCCGGAATAACAAGCGCATCGACATCTTTAAGCAAATCGGCGGTTTTTTCCCCGTCTGTGCATTCTTCGCTTGCAAGCCACTTTATGTTGACTTGATAGTCAAATTCAAGCCCCGCATGCTTTAGAGATTCCACAACGGATATGTAAGCGTCGTTCAATTCGGTGTATTTGCCCGCAAGTGCAACCGTTATTTCGCTTTTAGGGTTGTTGATTTTATTGACCATTTTTTCCCATCCGGATAAATTCGGCTTTGTATCTTTAACCTTAAGCAATTTAAGCGCAATTCCCGCCATATTCTGCGCCTCAAGCGCAAGAGGGACTTCATATATAGATTTCATATCACGGCATTCAATAACACAGTCTTTTTGCACCGAACAAAAGAGAGCAATTTTTTCCTTTTCGGTTTTATGGATAGGAGCGGGAGTTCTGCATACAAGCATTTCGGGTTGTATGCCGTAGCTTCTTAAAACATAAACCGAGTGTTGGGAAGGTTTTGTTTTTAATTCGCCGGAAGTTTGGAGATAGGGAAGGAGAGTAACATGAATTGATATTGAATTTCCTGCCCCTTCTTCAAGGCGGAACTGTCTTATTGCTTCAATGAAGGGCAAACTTTCAATGTCGCCGATTGTGCCTCCGATTTCGGCTATCAAAAAATCGGGCAAAAAGTGTTTTGTTGCCATTTGTATTCTGGCTTTAATTTCGTTTGTAATATGGGGGATAACCTGCACCGTAGCCCCGAGATACTCTCCTTTCCTCTCTTTTTTAATAACGGCTTGATAAATGCTTCCCGAGGTAACATTGTTCAGTTGATGCAGAGAAGTGTTTGTAAATCTTTCATAATGCCCGAGATCAAGGTCAGTTTCTGCACCGTCATCCGTTACAAAAACTTCGCCATGCTGAAAAGGGCTCATTGTTCCGGGGTCGACATTCATATACGGGTCAAACTTTTGAATAGCAACGCTAAACCCTCTCGCTCTCAGCAATTTTCCGAGACTTGCCGCCACTATTCCTTTTCCGAGCGAGCTGACAACCCCGCCTGTTATAAAAATATACTTTGTCATTTTTACCCTTCTTAAATAAAAGCCCCAAAATTAATTAATTTTGGGAACTTTAAAATAATCCTGCTCAACCTCGGGAGCGTTTGCCATTAATTCTTCTCTCGTTTGCTCATAAGAAACCATATCTTCTCTCATAACATTTGAAAAGTCTATCGGGTGGTTCATAGGCTCAACCCCCGTTGTGTCAACCTCATTTAATTGTTCCATATATTTTAAAACATCTTTGAGCTGTTTTGAAAATTTAATTTTATCATCTTCGGTTAATTCAAGCCTTGCAAGTTTTGCGACATGCTCAACATCTTTAATTTCAATCATAATTTCACCTCAATTTTGATGTTATAATACACAAAAAACAGGGTAAATGTAAAGTATTTGTAAAAAAGATAAAGTTTAAATATAATGGAAAAATGGATAAATGTACTGTTTTAATCGTTGAGGATCACGCACTGACACGTTTTGCCCTTTTAACTTCGCTTAAAGATGAAAAATTTACGGGCGAAATTTTTGAAGCCGAAAATGCGGTTCAAGCTTACAAAATTTTAAAGAGTCATAAAATTGATATTGTTCTTATGGATTTGGGCTTGCCCGTAATAGACGGGGTTAGCGCTTCGTTTGAAATCAGAAAAAATTATCCCGATACAAAAATTATCGTTATAACCTCCCACAACGAAGAAAAAGAAGCGGAGAGATGTTTGGAAGCGGGAATCAGCGCATACTGCTCAAAAGATATAAGCCCCGAGAAACTGGTTGAGCTTATTCAAGACGTCAAAGAGGGTTCAATGTGGTTTGATTCATCGGTATCAAACGTTATTATGAAAAAAACAACGGGTTCCAAAACAATTAAAGACGATACGGCAAAAGGGAAGTATAACTTAACATCAAAAGAGCTCAGGGTTTTATCTCTTTTGGCGGATGGAAATTCAAATAACGAGATTGCAAAAAAGATGAATATATCAATAAACACAACAAAAGTCCACATGTGCGCAATTTTGCAGAAGCTCTCCGTTGACGACAGAACCCAGGCGGCAATTAAAGCAATCAGGGAAAATCTCATATAATGGATGATATAAAAAGAATTTTAATTATAGATGATAACCCGAAACCGACAGATGAAATGCTTTCTATGTACGGGTATGAAGTAAGTGTTATGCTGAACGGCAGGGCGGGGGCAGATGAAATTATAAATCATCCGGACAAATATGACATTGTTCTTCTCGACGTTATGATGCCCGTTACGGACGGCTGGAGCGTGCTTAAAGAAATAAGAAATAATCCCGTTTTAAAAAACATTCCCATTATTATGCTGACGGCTGTTGATGATGATTATAAACAAGTTTCCGGATTAAAATCCGGAGCAGATGATTATATAATAAAACCCTTTGTTTTTCCGAACCTTCTTGCAAGAATTGAGGCGCTTTTAAGAAGAAGCTCCTGGAATAAAAGCGAGGTTAGGAAAAAACTTTGCATAAACGGGCTGACCTCAAGAGAAAAAGAAATTTTAAAAATGGTATCTAAAGGGAACTCCAACGCTCAAATTGCCGAAAAGCTCTTTATAAGAGAAATAACCGTTAAAACTCATCTTAATAATATTTACAGAAAAATCGGGGTTGATAATCGTGTTCAGGCAACAATTTTAGCGATTAATGCGGGCGTTTTTGAAATATAAAAGGCAAAAAACCCTTGTCAGGAGGTTTATAATTTTATAGAATACAATTTATCAGACATGTGGAGATAGAAAACAACAAATGGCAAACCTCACAAAAGACAATTGGGCGGAATTAATTTTAAACGACAAAGGAGAATACGAAGCAAAAAAGAATGAAGTCAAGGGTGTGATTGATTTAAGCGAAATTGAACTTGCGGGTTATGAAATTTCGGATATTAGCCTCAATAACATAGATTTTACCGGTTCCGCATTTGCAGAAACCCAATTTACAAACGTTAATTTTACAGACAGCGATTTTACAAGCTGCGATTTTACAAGATGTCGTTTTGTCGAGTGTGATTTTACAAATACAACCTTATACGGTGCAGATTTTAGCTATGCCGAAATTCATTATTGCAATTTTCAAGACTCTGACATGGCAGGATGTATTCTAAACGAAGCAAACCTTGAAGAAACAGACCTCGTGTTGTCTGAAAATTTATCGGCATGCCGTTTTGATGAGGGCACAATTTGGCCCGACGCCGATAAATTGCCCGAAGATTTTGATTCAAACTACAGTTATGATTTATCCTCCCTAAAAGATGAAGAGGATGAACATTCCGATTCTGATTATATGTACTAATTTTATTTTAACATGCTAATATATAAATCATGAGGAGAGGTTTAACAGCGCTCATAATTTTATTCGGGCTGGTTAGCCCCTGTGTTTTTGCGTCTGAAATAGACACATCCGTTCTCCCCGCTCAAATAAAGCTGACCCCAAAGGTTAAAGAATTAAAAGGCAGCCTTTTTATAACGGATGAAGATAAAGCGCAAAGCATAATAAACAGGCAGCAAGAAAAGGATGTTCAAGACCTTGAAATAATTTGGATGGCCACTGTTAATAAAAATCCCATTATTAAATTTACTCTTGAAAAACTTGCGATTCCTGAAGAACAAAGGAGAATCCACTCGTCTTTAATGGCAAAAAGCATGAGCGCAATTATAAGCGGGGCTTCTATTTTGCCTTCGTTTCTCGGCATGAATTATGCGCTCCAATCGGCTTCATACGCAACCGCACGTCTTGCAAATAATTTATTAAACAAAAAAAATAATCAAATTTTGGCTGATTCTCCCCTAACGGATACTGAGGCGATTGAACTTGCGGGGCTAATTGAAGATTTGCAAGATGAAATTGTAATAGCTTATTACTGTTACAAAAATTCTCTTGTTCGCTTAAAAGAGCTTAGAGAGCAGATGTTAATCAAAAATAAAAATTTTAACGATGCGGTTAATTCAAACGATAATCTTGAGTTAACCGTTAATTCCGCCGAATGGCAGTCAAAATTGATTGAAGAATATGAACTTAAGCAGGAAGCAAAAAGATACTATCTTATGCTCCAAAGGTTATCCGGAACGGAAGCCATTGACAAGCTAAACCTTGTTGTATTCGAACTGAAAACCCAAGGGGTTGAACAAAACGAGCTTGATTTCGATAAAAAAGAGTTCTATATAGAGGAGGGGGGCAATTAGTTGAAAAAATCCCTTATTCTTTTTTTGTTTTTTGCTTTTTCGCTCTCCCCTGCTTTCTGCGAGATAACTTATGACACCTTGAATATCTTAATGCCCCAAAAATCAAGGTTTGGAACAGGAGATGAGCCTGAAAATTCAGATAAAAAAATTGAAGTAAAAACCGATAATACAATTGTGGTTAAAGCCGTTGAAGAAAACACTGAAGATACTGATTTCAAAG
>CAYUWO010000047.1:0-12278 GCA_964448535.1 uncultured Gammaproteobacteria bacterium
CAGCCATACAAATTCCGCAGTTTTTGCATTTGTCCTTATCTATTATGATATATCCCATAATAATTTTATTTTATCACCTAAATAAAAATTTTTTACAAATAAAAATAAAAGGGGAATTAAATAAATTCCCCCTGTAAATATAACAACCTAAGAGTATTATTTCCCTGTCCTTTTTAATTTTTTTGAAGTTACCCCCTTTTTTTGCAAATAACCTTGCAATGGGGTTAAACCTTTTTATTTGCCTCTCTTTTAAAATTAAATCTCTCTTTGTATTTATATAAAGTTTATTTCTTAAAAAAGATTGCCTTTTTCTTTAAAAAATGCAAATTTTTGTAACGAAAAATTTACCGTAATCTCAAACCCTTGATTTTTGGGGATAAAAAGAGGATTATATTACGGTAAGTAAATTTTTTTATCGTTTGAATACATTATTTTACTTTTATTTATTTGACATTGCATGGTTGTTAGATGTAAAATTGTTAGAACAAATCACAGGCGTAATGTTTGCCGCTGATTGATTTTAAGCCATCTAAACAGGTTGCGTGCCAAAAATTTAGGGCATGTCATGCGAAGAATTTAAGTGCATTAATTAAAAATCAAAAAACCCGTTGCCCCGTAAGCTTTTGCCTAAAAACAAAAGCTGAAGTTTAGAAGGTTTATAATTTATATGGATAAAGTAGTTAAGGAGTTCTTATAAAAATGCAACAAGTAGTAAAAAGAGATGGCAAGATTGTAGACTTTAACAGTGAAAAAATTACAAGCGCAATTCAAAAAGCTGCGGAGTCAACAAACGAGTTTAACGTGCAAACGGCAAGACAGCTTACAAGACAAGTTATTGACATTACAAAAAAAATGGTGGAAAAAAAGCAAGGCAACCTTCGAGCTCCTTCTATTGAAGAAATTCAAGACATTGTCGAATACGTTCTTTTGTCTTCCGATTATAAAAAAACCGCTAAAAATTACGTTTTATACAGAGAACAGCACTCCAAAATAAGAGATTTTGTCCAAAACGCAAATGTTGATATGGTGGATGATTACCTTAAAAGATTGGATTGGCAGGTTAATGAAAATTCAAATATGAGCTATTCAATTCAAGGGTTAAACAATTATCTTGCTTCCAACCTCTCAAAAAGCTACTGGCTGAATAAAATTTACTCAAATGACGTCAGACAGGCTCACACAAACGGAGATATCCATATTCATGATTTGAATATCGTTGCAAGCTATTGCGTGGGGTGGGATTTAAAAGACCTTTTAATGCAAGGTTTCACGGGTGTAAGAGGGAAAGTTCAATCAAAGCCCGCAAAACACTTTAGAACCGCACTCGGACAGATTGTCAATTTTATGTATACAATGCAGGGCGAAGCTGCGGGCGCTCAAGCTTTTTCAAACTTTGATACCCTTCTTGCGCCGTTTGTAAGATATGATAATTTAAATTACGAACAAGTAAAACAGGCAATGCAGGAATTTATTTACAACTTAAACGTTCCTACCCGTGTCGGGTTCCAAACGCCTTTTACCAATATTACAATGGACTTAACCGTTCCTTCATACTATAAAGATCAGTGTGTTATTGTTGGCGGAGATGTCAAAGAAGAAACATACTCTCAATTTCAAGACGAAATGAACATGATAAACAAAGCCTTCTTTGAAGTTATGATGGAAGGGGACGCTCAAGGACAGGTTTTAACCTTCCCCATTCCTACATACAACATAACAAAAGATTTTGACTGGGATAACAAGGATTTAGACGGGCTTTGGGAGATGACCGCAAAATACGGCATTCCTAATTTCTCAAATTTTGTTAATTCCGACCTTAACCCCGAAGATGCAAGAAGCATGTGCTGCCGCTTAAGAATTGATAATCGTGAGTTGGCATACAGAGGGGGTGGGCTTTTTGGCTCTAACCCGTTAACCGGCTCAATCGGCGTCGTTACGATTAACCTTCCCAGAATCGGCTTTATGGCAAATAACGAAGAAGAATTTTTTGCTATGTTAAAATCCAGAATGGATATTGCAAAAACTTCTCTTGAAGAAAAAAGAAAAGTTGTTGAGCAGCTTACCGATAAAGACCTTTACCCTTATACAAAACACTACTTAAGAGATATTAAAGCCAGATTTGGGGTTTACTGGAAGAATCACTTCTCCACAATCGGTCTTGTCGGCATGAACGAAGCTTGCTTGAATCTTCTCGGCAAGGGCATTGCAGACCCTGAAGGAAAAGCTTTCGCAATCCGTGTTATGGATTATATGAGGGAAACAATTAAAAAATATCAGCAGGAAACCGGCAACAACTATAACTTAGAAGCAACTCCCGCCGAAGGCACAAGCTACAGGCTTGCAAAAATGGATAAGAAAAATCTTGTTTCCATTAAAGTTGCAAATGATAAAGAATATTACGAAAGAGGGGCAAAACCCTTCTATACAAATTCAACCCAGCTCCCCGTAAACTATTCTGATGATATTTTCGAAGTTTTGGATCATCAGGATGAACTCCAAACAAAGTATACAGGCGGCACGACCGTTCATATTTTTGCGGGTGAGAGAATCCATGATATAGAAACAATGAAAAATCTTGTGAGAAAAATATGCAATAACTACAAGCTTCCATACTTCACTTTCTCTCCGACATTTTCAACATGTGCGCAGCACGGATATATTTCGGGCGAACACTTTAAATGTCCTAAATGCGGACAGGACACGGAAGTATATTCAAGAATAGTCGGTTATATTCGCCCCGTCAAACAGTGGAACGAAGGCAAAAAAGAAGAATTTGCAATGAGAAAAACATTCAAATTCAAAGAGGACATCAAAAAAAAAGCAGCTGATGATTGTTTGACATGCTCATAGGCGGCTTCCAAAAAAGTTCTCTTATAGATTATAAAGGTAAAATTGCAGCCGTTGTTTTTACAACCGGTTGCAATTTTTCTTGTCCATACTGCCATAACCCCGAGCTTGTCTGCCTCGATAACAGGTTTTACGGGGCGCAAAATATTCAACAGGATGATATTATATCTTTTTTAAAAACGAGGCAAAACAAGCTGGACGGCGTTGTAATCACGGGTGGAGAGCCAACCTTACATAAAGATTTAGGGGATTTTATAAAAAAAATAAAGGATTTAAATTTTTTAGTCAAGTTGGATACAAACGGTTCAAACCCTTCCGTTATAAGAAAGTATATGAATGAGGGGCTTATAGATTATATTGCTATGGATATAAAAACCTCTTTTGACGATTATAAAAAGGTTATAGGGCATGATACAGACATTGACAAAATTAAAGAAACGGCGGATATTATAATCAACGGCGCCGTTGATTACGAATTTAGGACCACCGTTGTATGCGGGCTTTTAACTTATGACTCTTTTGTTAAAATTAATGATACCTTTAAAAAAGCCGCTTTTGATAAAAAAGTAAAAAGGTATTATCTTCAAAAATTTCAACCCTCAAAGCATATTGATAAAAGCTATGTCAATCAAAGTGCGCCTTCCGATGATGAATTAGAAAAAATAAAAGAAATATTCAATAAAACTGTTGAATATATTTCGGTGAGATAATGAACAATATTGAATTTAAACCTGTTGTAATAATTCCCACATACAATGAAGCTCTTAATATAAAGGCTCTTATAGAGGAAATTTTTAAATATTGCCCTGATATCAGCCTTTTAATTGTGGACGACAATTCCCCCGACGGTACGGCGGATATAGCGCATTCGCTTTTAGATAAAAGAATTTATATCTTAAAAAGAAATAAAAAAGAGGGGCTTGCAAGGGCATACATTGAAGGTTTCAAATATGCCGCAGATTTAGGTTTCAGCGCATATATCGAAACGGATGCGGATTTTTCCCATAACCCGAAATATTTGCCCTTCATGATTGAAAATTTGAAAAAATACGATTTTGTAATCGGTTCAAGAAACGTTAAAGGGGGCATGACGAAAGGCTGGAGCGCATTTAGAAATTTTATTTCAAAAGCGGGGTCTGTTTATTCAAGAATTATTTTAAATTGTCCTGTTTGTGATTTAACGGGCGGATTTAACGGCTGGAATAAAAAAGTAATTGATACAATCGGGCTTGAAAATATAGTTTCAAAAGGGTATGCCTTTCAAATTGAGCTTAAATACAGGGCATTTAAAAAAGGGTTTAAGTATCTTGAATTTCCGATAATTTTTGAGGACAGAAAATTTGGCGAATCAAAAATGAACGGCGAGATATTTTTCGAAGCTGCTAAAAATGTTTTTAAAATAAGAAATATGAAATAATTCAGCCTTCATTAAAAGCCTTAAATTTAATTTATTGTGGAACAGAACCTGTTGTTATATAATTTGCTTATGGAACAAGAGTTAAATAAAATTAAAGAAAAATGCCTTAACTGCAGCAAGTGTTCTTTGTCTAAAACAAGAAATAATGTTGTGTTCTCGGACGGTGTTCCGAATAATAAACTTGTGCTTGTGGGGGAGGCTCCGGGATATTACGAAGATATAAAGGGGGTTCCTTTTGTCGGGCGTGCCGGACAGCTATTGGATAAAATCCTTGCTTCCGTCGGATTATCAAGGCAAAAGGATATTTATATAATGAATACAATTAAATGCCGCCCCCCGAACAATCGGGACCCTGAGCCCGAAGAAAAAGCGGCTTGCAGGGAATATATGGATGCGCAACTTGAAATTTTAAAGCCGAAAATAATTTTAATTTGCGGAAATGTTGCCCTAAAAAGCCTTCTTGATTTGCCTTACGGCATTACAAAGGCAAGGGGCAGCTGGTTCGATGGGCCTTTTGGCTCAAAAATGATGCCCATTTACCACCCTTCTTATTTATTAAGAAACGATTCAAGAGAAAAAGGCTCGCCAAAATGGCAAATGTGGCAAGATATTCAAGAAATAAAAAGAGCTTATGATACTTTAAGGATATGATATGAAAAAATTTATAATCGCAATAGTTATTGTTTTATGTTCTTCCCCCTCTTTTTCTGCCGTAACGGAAGTTTTTTACGGCATGGACTCAAATTCTCTAAAGGCGGGAATAGGCAAATATATCCATACAAGAGGCGGCAAAGTTTTAAGAGGGGACGATTACTCTTCAAATGTTTTTCAGGCAACCGAACAGGTTCAAACTTCAAGAGGAAGCTATACCTATATTTATGCTTTTAATGTCAGCGATATTGAAAACGGTGCGAAACTTGACATGAAGGTTTTAAAAGCTTCCATAGATTCAAAGGGGGCGCCTGTTGATTTAAACACCGAAAAACTGCTGATGGACGGGATAAAAACCGCCATAAAAGGAAGATTTTTATACGGGCTGGGGTTTGATTTTGCATACTATGATTCTCCGATTGGCAAGGTTAAAGCCCCGAAAGGGCGCGAAACAGGAATTGTCTTAACTGCCGTGCGATATGACGCCCTTAAAAAGGGGCTTCAAGCCGGAGATGTAATTACGGCAATTAATTATACCCCGCTGAGCCAAATCCCGATTAACGATTACGCTTCAATATTAAATGCGAAAAGCCTGACCGATACGCTTACTTTAACATATAAAAGGGGCGCTGTTACAAACACGGTAACTTTAACTCCCCGGTTGAGCAACACAAGGGTTTTTTAAGTTACCATGGTTGACTTTTTTTAAATTTTAATATATGCTTAACTGAAATATTTTTACAAATAATTGGAAACAATGAATAGGAGAATGCTATGAAAAAAATTATTGCAGCAGCAGTTGCATTTTGTGCCTTATCTTCTGTAGCTCTCGCTAAAACACAGACTCTTGAAGATAAAACTCAAGCTTATGCACACCCGACACTTTTTAAATCACAGGCTCAAACCCTTATTGACGCTAAGTCAACGTATGTTACGGGCGGAACGATTTTTAAAACGAAAGACAAAATTACGGTCGGAAAAAAAGATAACGTTTTTGTTAAATCATGGGCAAGCAGTGTTCTTGATTTAATGAAAGACAGCCAGTTAAAATCCGGCTATACAAATTCATTTAATGTAAAAGCCCCGACTTTGCGTTCTGAAGTTGCCACTTTCCTTGCAGCGTCGTTGGAACTCAAATCGCCTAAAGAACACACTTCTTATTCTGACGTTACAGACGGATATTGGGCAAAGGACAGCATTTACAAAGTTACTGAACCCGGCGTTATGATCGGGTATCCTGAAGGTGTGTTTAAGCCCGACCAGCCGATTACAAAAGCGGAAGTTTTTGCTACAATTGCTCAATTAATCGACGTTGAACATTCCGAAACAGATGTTCCTGTTTATAAAAACCAAACGGTTAAGTTTATCCCCGAATGGGCTTACAGCTGTTCAAACGAAATCATTGCGTCAGGGTTATTGGATTTTGTTCCTAACTCACAGCATGTTATCAGCAACGAATACCTCTCAAAAGAACAGGTTGCAAGCTTAACAGGTGCCCTTAAGCTTCACATTTCCGAACTTAAAAAAGGAAAAGCAATTACCGGACAAACATCCCCTGTTACTTCATCTGCGGGTGTTACAACCGTTAACGTTAAGCTCTTAGACAGATTGTCCGCTAAAACTTCAAACATAGGCGATTGGTTCACCGCAAAAACAACCTCTGATGTTGTCGTTGACGGTGTTAATTTCCCTGTCGGCTCAATTGTCAGAGGTCAGGTTGTTAACGTTCAAAGACCCGGATTTAAAAACCCCGGACATATCAAAGTTAAATTTGAATATATTAAAAACGACAGCTGCAAAAAAGAACTGCCGAAACAAATCGCTTCAGCCAATGTTGATTGCCTTAAAAACCCCAACATTGTAGCCAGATTGTTTGGCGCTCCCTTCTCGGTTATCGGACGTACTGCAGGTGTTGTCGGCAGATCCGGCGCTGCTATTGCTGATGTTGCGGGTAACGGAACAGAAAAAGTCGGCGATGAACTCGCTAACACTGTTACAGAAACTCTTACCGCTCATCCCGGACGCGGCTTAGCAAGCTTTGGCAATTCGGTTGTTTCTGTTGTCAAAGGCACATGCGATATCGCAAAAGTTTGTGTTTCGGGTGTGTTCGGTGTAATTTATGAAGTCGGCGACGAGCTCGTTTATGTTCTCGTTCCTTCTTTGTCAAATTCATCTTCTTTGAATCCGAACGAAGAAATCACAATTGTATTTTAATTTATAAAATTCAATTGAAAAAACCCCTCTGTTTTGAGGGGTTTTTTTATTTTGGTTGCCCCGCTTTTATTTACATGTTACACTTATCTAAGGTTAAAAGATAAGGAGAATAAAAATAGTTAAAGAAGATTTAAAATCCCGCGAATTGCTAAATGAAGGGATTAGAGCAAAAGACGTAAGATTAATTGACGATACGGGAGTGAACCACGGCACTGTTCCGACATCAAAAGCTCTTGAACTGGCAAGAGAAAAGGATTTAGATTTAGTTGTTGTTTCCCCTAATCAATCCCCTCCGGTTGCAAAAATAATTAACTGGGGCAAATATAAATATGAAACAGAAAAGCGCGCTAAGGAAGCAAGAAAAAAACAACATATTGTTGAGATTAAAGAAGTTAAAATGCGCTATAAAATTGATACCCATGATTACGAGGTCAGAATGAAAGCCGCCCGTAAATTTTTATTACAGCAAAATAAGGTTAAGCTTGTTATCATGTTGAGAGGGCGTGAAATGCAGCACAATAAGCTTGCATTTGACCTTGCAAATAAGTTTTTGGAAGATATAAAGGACGCTAACCCTGTTATAGAAAAAGCTCCAATGCTTGAAGGTAAAAATGTTGTGGCAATTTTAGCTTCACAGCCTAAATAATTTTCAAGGGCGCCAAAAAGACGCCCTTTGACCGCCGCTATTTGCTTTACGGAACTTCGCCGACTTTGTCGGCTCCCGCACGCCGTAGTGCTTCGGGTCAACCCTCATCGGGTCGCCCCTCTCGCACCGGCATTCGCAGTCAGAAATTTCGCTGCGAATTTGAGTTGGGCGTCATTGTTTGTTTCCAAATCTTTTTTTGTAATTTTAACAGGGTAATCCGGTTCAATTCCCTTTTTATTTATGTCTATATCAAGCGGGGTTAAATATCTTGCGATTGTGAGATTTAGCCCCGTGCCGTTTGCCATGGGAAAAACTTTTTGTACAAGCCCTTTCCCAAAAGTTCTCGTTCCTATTATTACCCCTCTTTTGTTGTCTTTAAGGGCGCCTGATACAATTTCCGAGGCGCTTGCCGATTCTGAATCTACAAGAACTGCAAGGGGTTTTTGATATACATAGCCGTTTGTGTGTGATTTATAAAGGCTCTTATATCCCCCGCGCCCTAAAACAGACACTATATTTTTATTAACCAAAAATAAATCTGCGACAAAAACGGCATTTTGAAAGAGCCCGCCTGTATTTCCCCTCAAATCAAGAATAAGCGCGTCTGTGTCTTTAATTTTGTTCATTGCGTCAATAAATTCTATGGGGGTTTCGCTGCTTATAAAACTTGTAATTCTTATATAACCTATATTTTTTTCTAAAATATCCGCTTTAACGGTTTTGACTTTTATTTCGGTTTTTTTAATCTGCTTGATAAGCTTTTTATCCCCTCTTAAAATCTCAAGGGTTACAGCCTGCTGCCTCGGGTTTTTAATAATGTTTGCAATTCGGACAATGCTTTTCCCCTGTGCATTTTCCTTGTCTATTTTAGTTATAATGTCGCCCGTTTTAAGCCCTGCAAAATCTGCCGGCGTTCCCTTTATAACATTAATTATGACTATTTTTCCGGCTTGGGCGCCTATGTTTATTCCGATACCATAAATTTTTGAGCTTATGCTTATGTTTTGCGCCTTGTATTCTTCTCGGTCCAAAAATTTTGAGTACGGGTCGTTTAAACTTTGAAGCATCGTGTTTATTGCAATTTTTGCGTCCTGCTCGTCTTTAATTTTTGTAATATATCTTTTTTTAAATCTCGCAAGGTTGTATGCGCTGTCTTTGTCCCAATAATTTGATTTAATCAGCTTGTAAGAGTCTAAAAAAAGTTCCCTTGGGCTGACTTCCTCTTTTTGGGCAGGCTCTTTAATCTCATTTTCCGTTATAATCGGGCTTATGTTATGAAGCGCGATATATAGTGCGGCTATAGACAAAATTGTAAATATATACTGTTTTTTTATATGGTTTTTTAACATTAATCAATGAGCTTTACTGTGTTTATTTTAAGTTAACCCCGTTCGGAACCAATCTATACCCGCCCCCATATATTGTTTCTATGTATTTATTTTTACTAGTTGAAATTTTATCGATTTTTGTTCTCAAGTGTCTGATATGCACCCGTATAGTGTCTACATCTTCATCTTCGCTATATCCCCAAACCTCTCTAAGAAGGGTTTTTGAAGAAACCATGTTTGAATGGTTCTGAACAAGAACATTTAAAATTTCAAACTCAATCGGGGTCAATTTTGTTTCTTTATCAAGGATTTTGACCGTGTAGCTTTCGGGAATCAGAGTGATATCCCCTATGGTCAAAAGCTCTTTTACCCTTGTGGACTCAAGCCCTTTATTGCTTCTGTTTAAAAGAGCGGTAACTCTTGCTTTTAATTCTTCAATTTCAAAAGGCTTGGTTAAATAATCGTCTGCGCCCGAATTAAAGCCCTTTAATTTATCATCAAGCGCCCCAAGGGCAGTCAGCATGATAATCGGCATATCTTTTGTTTCGTTGTTTTGTCTTATTTTCATAGCAACCGAATATCCGTTCACTTCCCCCATCATAACATCTAAAATAACAAGGGAAATATCCTCCTGCTTCAATATCGCATATCCCACAACGGGATCTGTGCTTGTTATACAGGTGTATCCTGATAGTTCAAGGTTAATTTTAATAAGTTCTAAAATGGAGTTGTCATCATCTATTGCTAAAATCTTGGTCATAACTTAGATTTTATAACAAAATAGTTAATACGGACTATATTTTTTATGTTAAATAATGTTAAAATACTATTCATCTGCATAAAATTTTGACATATTCATGTTTTTTTCATATAGTATTAAATGATTACGAAGTCGGTGCCGAAACAATCGGGGCGTTGAGCCCTGATTGAGAGGCACTACGATAAACGAAGTCGGTGCCGAAACAATCGGGGCGTTGAGCCCTGATTGAGAGGCACTACGATAAACGAAGTCGGTGCTCGCTTCATCTGTTTTACATAACTACAAAAATTTTTAGGAGGACTATGAATTGGCAGTAACTACACCCGTCGGACTCAGCGATTTTACTAATCGCAAACATTATCTTGGAAGACATGTTTTAGCTGAATTTTTTGAATGCGACCCTAACATTTTAAACAACCCTGATTTAATTGAAAAATATATGACAGACGCCGCTTTAGAATGTGGCGCAACCGTTGTTGAAAAATGTTTTCATATGTTTAGTCCCTACGGTGTATCAGGAGTTATTATTATCTCTGAATCCCACCTTGCAATTCATACTTGGCCCGAGCTTGGCTATGCCGCTGTTGATCTTTTTACATGCGGCGACAAATGTGATCCTAAAATCGCATACGATGTTTTAAAGAAGCTTTTTGGCTCTAAAAACGCTTCGTATTCTCAATTAAACAGGGGTATTTTAGACGACAAGAATTTGTCTGTGGAACAAACCCCCTTTTATATAAGTTCGGAAAAATGAATGACTTATCTTCAATAGAAAAGCTTGCCCCTGTTCATCTTGACGGCATTATGGAAATTGAAGCCCTATGCTACGGGCAACATCATTGGTCAAGAGAATCTTTTGTATCAGAGATGGGTAATAAGTGCGCTGTTTATCTTGTTGCCGTTGATTCTGATAAAAATGTACAAGGGTATATGGGGATGTGGAAAATTGTAGACGAAGCCCATGTTACAAACCTCGCCGTCCATCCTTCTTATCAAAGGCAAGGGATAGCAAAAAGGCTTATTTTGTCTGCGCTCGATATTTGCTATAGTGAAAAAATTAAATATATAACTTTAGAAGTCAGAAAATCTAATATAAAAGCTCTTAATTTATATGAAAGTTTCGGGTTTAAGACGCTTGGCATAAGAAAAAAATATTATCAGGATAACGGCGAAGACGCCTTTATAATGTGGACGGAAAATATTTTTTCACAAAAGTATAAAGAAATTTATGATAAAATTTCCTCCCAATTTGATAATGCGGAGCCGCGCCTATGAATAAAAGGCTTAAGGGCGAATATATGGAATTTATTTACAGGGGCGAAAAAACCCCGTTTACCCCGGGGACTCTTGCCGTTGCTATTTTTTGCACTGTGCTTTTAATAGTTGCGACTTTTACAAAATTCGATATTTCCCACTGGTGGCTGTTTGATTCTAACGGCTCTTTGGTTTTCGGCTTAAAAAAATATCAGCTTGTCCCTCAAATTCCTGCTGTCCTTTTTATAGCCGGTCTTTTGGGTGCCAGATATTCAACGCTTGTTATGTTTCTTTATTTACTGACGGGTTTTTTTGTATGGCCGGTTTTTGGTTTCGGAGGAGGTCTTGAATACGTTAAAAGCTATTTTTTCGGCTACATTCTCGGGTTTTTTGCCGCAGCGGTGCTGTCCGGAAAAATTTTAAGCAATAAATATAATACAGCCGGCATGATTTACGCTTCTGTTATCGGAGTTGTTTCGATTCATTTGTCAGGGCTTTTATATTCCCTTGTTTTGAGTCTGTTTTTGAAATCGGGCTATTTGCCTGATTTTCACCATATACTAACTCAAGTCGGATATGATATCATATTTTCGTTTTTGGCGGTTATTGCCGTAAAACCTCTCAAATACGTTTTTTGGCTTGCATACAGCCCTTCCCGAAAGAGTAATTAACAAGCCCATAAAGCTTTTTTATCCGCTGCCGCACATTCAAGCAAGCAGTTCGGTAGTTGCCGCAATTTGGATGATATGCCTTTAATTAAAGGTTTCGGGCAATATATGGGGCTTTCAAATTTTTATTAAAATTCAATTTTTTTCTTGACTTTTTTAAAAAAAGTGAGAGAATAAACTCATGGGTAGGGTGTTAGCCCGCTCAGGTAACGGAGTTTTGGCTCGCATACTGTACATGTGGGCGAGTCCGTTTTTGTCTGCACATTGAAACTACCTCCGCATACAACGGGAAATGGAGCAGGGCAGAGCCTGTTTGTACTACGGTACATCGGGGAGTCCCTTTTCCATCACGTCGACGGCGGTTGGCGGAATTTCTGACAGGTGAGCCCCTTGGGGCGTAACCCGTAAAGCGAGCAGCGGCGGAGCGAAAGAATTATTTGTTAAAATAATTCTGGAGCAAAGCCCTAGCATGCGAGCGATTAAGAAATTCCAA
>CAYUWO010000048.1:0-11665 GCA_964448535.1 uncultured Gammaproteobacteria bacterium
TCGCTTTACAGGTTACGCTCGGGCAAGCTCGCTTCACCTGTCAGAAATTCCGCTACATCTTTTCGCGGATACGGGTAGCCTTGCCGGAGCGTTCTCTTAGGTAATAGAGCTTTGAGCGTCTTACATCCCCTTTTCTTAATACCTGAATTTTTTCAATTCTTGGAGAAAAGATTGCAAAGACACGCTCAACCCCAACGCCTTGAAAGACTTTTCTAACGGTAACGGTTTTATTAATGCCCGAGCCGTGTTTTTTAATAACTGTGCCTTCAAATGCCTGAATGCGCTCTTTATTTCCTTCAACGATTCGGACGAAAACCTTAACGGTGTCGCCGGGGTTCATTGAGGGCATTTCTTTTTGGATATATTCTTTTTCCAGTTCGTGAATAATAGGATTCATGGTATACCTTCTTTTTTTTGTATTGTCTTATCTATGCTAACTTAAAAGTTTTTAATATTCAAGTATTTTTTAACAATTATACATATAATAAAGAGTATGAGAGCAATTTTATGTATAATTATAATTTTGATTTTGTTTTATCTCTGTTTTATTAAAAACAGCATAGAAGCAAATGAGTTTTTTAAAAATATGCACTTAGCGCAAAATATTACAAACACAGGCAAAGGGGAACTTAAAAAAGCGAATTTTGAAACAGGAGAGCAAAGCGGAGCAAAAGAAGAAAGCCATAACGTTCTTAAATCTGAAGAAAAACGGCATAAAACCTTAAATTATCCTCCGTTTATAAAAAAGGGGGATGTAACTTTATTTGTAAACATTCCGAGCGATTATCCAAGTTATTCCCGTTTGTCTTATCCTTGCAAATTATTAGTGAATAAAATTGATAATGCAAAAAAGGAAATAGATTTTGCATTATACGGGTTTGACGGGCAGGACGAAATTATAAACTCGTTAATTGCCGCAAATAAAAGGGGAGTTGTTTTAAAGGGGGTTTACGACACTAAAGAAACAGGCGAGGCGACATATCCCGACACAATGAAATTAACGGGGTATGCAAAATTAACAGGGGACAATTCAAAATATATTATGCACAATAAATTTTTCGTAATAGACGATAAAATTTTGTTTACAGGCTCTATGAACATTTCTTTTACGGGCTGCGGCGGGTACAACTCGAACAGCGTTATTATTGTTGAGAACCCCAAATTTGTGCTTGCGTATAAAAAGGAGTTTGAGCAAATGTCAAACGGGATTTTCAAAACCAAAAAGGAGGATTTTTCCTCCCCGTTTATCGAACTTGGCGAGGGCGTTTTAATAAGCGCAAATTTCTCCCCTGCAGGCAGTATTTATCAAAAAGCCGTTGCCTCGGCGATAAATTCCGCTAAAAGCGAAATAAGGGCAAGCATTTTTGTTTTAACCGACAAGGCGATTATAAATGAATTAATCGAAGCAAAAAACAGGGGGGTAAAGGTTCGTGTGCTTGTCGACGCAACGGGAGCAAGCGGGCACAGGGGGAAAATTAATGCCTTGAGGCAAGCGGGAATTAAAGTAAAAATTGAGAATTGGGGCGGGAAAAACCACGAAAAGACAATTGCGGTTGATGACAACACCCTAATTATAGGGAGCGCGAATTTTTCATACAGTGCCTATTATAAAAATGACGAGAATATGATTTTAATAAAAGACAAAGATTTAACAACCTTTTATAACGGCTTTTTTGATTTAATGTATGATTCGGTTGATGATATCTATCTTGAAAAATTTCCGCATGCGGAGGGGTTTGAATCGGGAAATTCCTGTTTTGATAAAATAGACAACGATTTTGACGGAGATATTGATTTTGCGGATTCAAGGTGTAAAAAATAGTTACTTAAAATCTCTTTTGGTTTGCATGAGAGATTTTTTATTGTTAGAATATTATTTGTAGAATTTTTTAGGAATTTTGATATGGAATTTTTTAGAAAAAACAGGCGGATAATTGTTGCCGTTCTTGCCGTGGTTGTTACATTTTGGCTTGTCGGTGCGGCTCTTTTGATTCCTATTCTTGCAAGATAGTTTATGAGAAAAAAAATCATTATATTTTATATATTTTTTGCGGTGTTTTTTTTAATCGGGAAAGAAAGCCCCGTTTCGGGCACGGAAAACCAAGGCACTCAAATTGAAGAAAAAAGGACGCATGCCAAAAACCAGATTAAAAAGCTTAAGCTTCTTGAAAAAATCGAAACGGGAAAACTTTATAACAACCAAAGAAAGTTGGAAAAAACCGAAAACAGCTTAAATAACAACAAAGTTCAGTTTGAAAAAGCAAAAAACGAGCTTGAGCGTTTGCGAGATGAATTAAATGCGCAAATCGGCGAATATGCCGACTATGAACGTGCAACCAGCAAAAGAATAGTTCAAATTTATAAATCAAAGCGTTCGGGATATGTGGAATTTCTTTTATCTGCGGGCGACTTGAACGATTTTTTGGACAGGGTTTATTATGAAAATATAATTATGGCAATTGACAAAAAGAACATGGAACATGCAAAATTAAGGGCTGTAAGCATAAAAAGGCTTAAAGCTCAAATGGAAGTGCAAAAAGAATATCTTGCCTCTTCAATAAAAACAATGGATAAGCAGCAAAAAACCATTCAAAGCGCAATTGACAGAAACGAAAGAATGATATATAAGCTGCAAAATGACCGTGCGGCGTGGGAAAAATCCGAAAGAGAACTGGCGCGGCAATCTAAACAATTGGGTTCATTTATTGAAAAAACAACAAACAAAACAGACGGCACCGCCCAAGCCCCAAAAACATCAGGAGGCTTTTTACGTCCGGTTACAGGTCCTATCACTTCGCCTTTTGGAACAAGAGTTCATCCTATATTTAAAAGAACGATTAACCATACTGGGGTTGACCTTGGCATGCCTATGGGGGCAAAAGTTAAGGTTTCAAATTCGGGCAAGGTTATCTATGTCGGCTGGTACGGCGGATATGGAAAAGTTGTCATAGTTGACCATGGCAGAGTGAACGGCATTCCCGTTACAACATTATATGCTCACCTTTCAAGTTATTGTGTTTCAAACGGCGTTTCGGTTTATAAGGGGCAAATAATCGGAAATGTCGGCGCAACGGGGTATGCAACGGGGCCACACTTGCATTTTGAAGTCCGTGAGAGCGGGCGTCCGGTTAACCCTAATAAATATGCTCCCATTTAAACGGATGGTTTAGTCAGGTCAATTAAGTGATAAAATGTTTTCTATAAAAAACTATGCGGAATAAAAAATTAAAAATTTCATATTTGTTTTTTGCTTTGTTCGTTTTAACGGTTTCGACACAGAGTGTTTTTGCGCATGAGATTATTAAGGCGCAGGAGATTTCCGTTGATTCAAAAGATGTTGACATTAAATCAAAGCCGAAACTTTTTAGAGATGTTAACCTTTTGGGTGAAACCGACTTAGCAAACGAGCTTGATCCTAACAGAGAAGAAGTGCGGATAAAAAGCATAGGGCAGATTTTAAGCGAAAGAAAAGCAAAAAAAGAAGCGGCAAAAAAAGCCAAAACCACCAAAGAAAAAAAGAGCGATTTAGTTATAAATTGTACGGAAATGGATTATAACCCCGAAACAAACGAGCTTATCGCAAACGGGAACGTGGAAATTATCACCCCCGAAGGCGTCAGGGTTACGTCGGACAATGCGGTTTACAACAAAGAAAATGACACGATAAAACTTGTTAACAATGTTGTTTTGCATAAAACGGGAACCACTGTTACGGGCGATTATATGCTGATTGATTTAAACGAAGAAAATGCCCTTATGGATTCTCCGGTTACAAAAGTTGGAAACATAGTTATAAATGCCGAAGAAGGGTATGCATATTCGGATAAAATAGAAAATTTAAACGGAAATATTGAGCTAAACGAAAGGCTTGAAACGGGGCTTTATTCGGACGGTTTTACAAAATACGGAAGAGCAATTCCGGACGAGCGGCTCGTTGACTTTAATATTAAAAAACAAAGGTCAAAGCCATACAGCTTTAAAGCAAAAGAGATTGAAATTGTTCCTGAAAAAGACCATGATTCGCTTTTGCTTAAAGACGCCGTCATTTATTATAACGACCGAAGAATAATGAATGTGCCTTCATTAGAGTTTTTTACCGACAAGGAAATGACCCGAAATGAAATGAATATACCGCTTGAATTTGGCTCATTAAAAGGGTTTGGCACATTTGTCGGGCTCGGATATACATTTAAGCTTCCTAAGTCATACACATTCAGGCTTACCCCCGCATTTGTTTATGCGGACGATACCGCAGGCGGCGGCGTAATGGCAAAGCTTTTATCGGACATAATAAACTTAGATGGCGGTTGGGGCGCATCCACAAACGACTTTATAATTGACGGCAACACCATCTTGACGGATAAAATTAATTGGGAATTCGGCAGGCTTGTTTACAAAGGGGAATGGTTTAACGGGGGGAACCGCTCCGGCTATCAGGCGGAACTTGTTTATGATGATTCGTTTCTTGTAAAAGACTTAGGGGACGCAGTTTTTAGACACAGGTTAAGTGCGGGCTATGTTGCGGATTACAGAAAAAGACATCAGGAAGACGACATGCATGACGGCGCAAGATTCAGATATCAGGCGCAATTTGCAAAAGATTTATTTACGATTGGCTCAAAAGAGCAGGACATGTATATAACTCTTGGCGGCATTGCGCAGACAATGGCAACTTTATATTCGCAAGGCAACACGGTTGGGCTTTTTAGAGGCGGACCAATGGTGCAATCAAAATTAAAAAGATGGAATTCAAACATTTTATACACTTTTGGCGGCGTGCACGGGCAGACGCCGTACCTTTTTGACGAATACAGATACGGGCGCCAATCGGTTTCATTTGACGAGAGCCTGATATTAAATAAATATTTATCCATAGGCTACAGGGGCACTTTAACCCCCTTAAAGGATAATCGGGAAAAAGAGCTTTTAACTGAGAACAGATTTTACGCAGTAGCCGGCCCTGAGGATTTTAAACTTGCGTTTTCTTATGACACCATAAGACAAAATATGCATTTTGATTTTCTGTTTTTAATCGGCGCTGATAATATTGATGTAAAATATGAAAAATTAACCATAAACGACCCTGACAAATTAGGAAAACACCAAAGAAAAGAATCCGATAAAGACTTATACAAGGTTAAAATTCCGGAGAATTTATAAGTGCCCTATGAAAAGAAAAGCTCCGTGCCTTTTGACTGCCCGCAAGCCGCCCCGTTAAATTCAGATTGTAAGCGTTAGTTTGTAGAGTATTTCCTTACGGCTTTTGATTGTTAGTGTCTTTAAGATATTCATTAAATTTTTTATCGGGTTCAAAATAAAAGCCGCAATTATCAAGCGTTGTTCCGCCCCGCTCTACAAACTCGCGGTTTATGGAGGGATAATCTCTGCAAAAAACGGGGCGAAACCAATATATTGAACATTTTTTGTTTTTTAGGTGCCTGCATTTAAATAAAATCGCTCCGGTTAAATTTCCGGCTTCGTTTTCAACTTTTCCGTTCGGAAAGAAATATCTGTATATGAGGTGTTTTTTTTGAAGTTTTTTAAAGGCTGCCTCATCTTTTATATAGCCGTTCTCATCCAAAAAAAGAATACATGTGCAGCAAAGACCGCACTGCTTGCATTTCCCTTTAACGACATATTTAGATGATTGAAACCTGTTTTTGATGCTTAATATGATATCTTCAATAAAATTTTTAAATTTATTCAACTTTTATTACTCCGATTGCGACAGGTTTAAGAAAATCAGTATAATCAAAGATTTGAAAAATATAAAACCCCGAATTGTTTATAACGGCATAATCTGTTGCCGCATGTTTATTGTCAAGCTCTATGGTTTTATTATAAAGATATTCATACCCGAAAAATTCCGATTTTTCACTTTCTTTTTTAAAAATCTGAAGTTTAAGAAGCCTTGTTTTAAACCCTTTCGGGTTGTACACCGCAAAATATATTCTCTGCCCTTTATGAAAAATTGATTTTAACTTTGGGGGCGTTTGTTTTATAAAAGGAGAATCGGAAAATACTATGCCGGGCTTTTCATTGTCGCATGCGGAAAAAAGAAAAAGAAAGACCGAGCAAAAAAACGCGGCAAAAAGCTTTTTCATTCGGTAAGCCCCGAATAAAGAGAGCTTAGTTTGGCGCGGGCTTTTGTTTTAAGTTCGTCAGAATCTGAAACTTCAATAAATTTTTCATAATTGTATATGGCTTTTTGTTTGTCGCCGGTTTTTTCGTAAGTTTTACCGAGACTCCAGAAGCCTACGGCATATTGCGGATTAATTTCAACAGCTTTTTCAAAGTTTTTAACAGCGTCTTGATAATTTTCTTTGTCAAAATCGCAAAGCCCTAAGTTAAAATAAGCGTTTTCATTTTGCGGGTTAATCATAAGCGCCTTGTTATAATATTCAACCGCTGCATTTTCATCTTTTAAATATTTGTGCATGCTTCCCGCTTTAATAAGCAAATTGTCGTTATCGGGATTTTTTAAAAGGAGCTTTTGATAAAGCTCGAGTGCGCTTTTATAATTTCCGGTTTTTGTGTAACTGTCCGCTAAAAGCTCAGTTATGTAATCGTCCCCCTCATAAAGGCTGCAAGCTTTTGTAAATACGGCTTGCGCGTCTTGCTCCTCGTTCATTTTGCTTAATGTAAGCCCGTATTCGGCATAGATGTCTTTATCTTCGGGAGAAATTTCAACCGCTTTCTCATAGCTTTCAATAACTTTATTTTTATCCCCTAAGCCTTCATAAGTTTTTGCCAGCCCAAGATACGCTTTTGAATTTTCAGGGTTTTCTTCAATGGCGGATAAATAAATTTCTTTCGCTCTTTTATAATTTTTTTCTTCAACAAGGCTATTTGCGTATGAAACCGCATTAGAATATATGCTTTTTGAGATTTGCTCTTTTGTAATATCAAATGCGGCTAAGTCGCCCGCCTCAAAATAAGACAGCTTTTTATAAATCGAATCGGCTTCCTTAAAATTTTTCATAGCTTCAAGGCAAAGCCCTTTGTTATAAAGAGCTCTTAAATTTTTAGAATCTTTTTGAAGCTCCTGATTATAAATATTTAAAGAGTCGGCAAAATCGCCGTTTTGAAAATAGCTTTTTGCAAGCTCGTTTTTAATGTCAAAGTCGTCTGAAATCTGAACTCCTTGCTGCAGAACGCTTATTGCTTCATTCGGGGTTCCCTGTTTTTGATATAAAATGCCAAGATTAATGTATGCGCCTTTATCTTTCGGGTTGCTTTTAAGGTAATCTTTATAAGCGGTAATTGCTTCATCGTTTTTGCCCATTGTTTCAAGGAGTTTCCCGTAATCAAATTTTAAATTATCCAAAGAAGGATTAAGGCTGAAGGCTTTATTAAAGCTTTTATACGCTTCTTCGTTTTCATTCAGTTTTGCCTGTACAACCGCAAGATTTCCCCAGCTTATATAATCTTCGGGGTTGGTTTCGATACCTTCCTCGAAATTTTCTTTGGCTTTTTGATATTGCTTATCTCTTAAATAGGCAATTCCAAGTTCCGAATATCCTTTAAAACTTTCAGGTTTGATTGACCTCACCTTTTCAAATTCCTCAATGGAATTTTTATAGTCTTTAAGGTTTAAATAGCTTGTCGCAAGAAGGTTTCCCGCTTCAAGATTGTTGGGATAGTTTTCAAGAAATTTTTGATAGTAAATAATTGCGTCTTTAAATTTGTCTGCATAAAATTTGGAGTTTGCAAGGTTTAAATAGTTATATTTATAATCGGGCATGATTTCCTGCGCCTTCATATAAACGCCAAAAGCGTTCTCATATTCGCCCTTTTGCTGATAAATATTTCCGAGGCTGATATATAAAAAAGCATCATCCGGATTTAATTCAATCGCCTTGTTATAGCTTGCGATTGCTTTGTCGACTTCGCCGTTTCTGGCATATAACCCCGCAAGCTTTGTGGTAAGCGTAACATCGTCTTTTGAATTGTTTTAAGCTTTATGAATTAAATCAATAGCATCCTCAAAGCGATTATCATTTTCAAAAATTATTGCCTGCGTATAAAGAGTGTTTGCTTCTTTGGACATTTTTGCCTGTGCGGGCGAAAAAGCACTTAAAGAGTGTAATAGAATAAATAATAACAATAACTTTTTTTTCATTGTTTTTCCGTTTAGCAGGCTTTAGCAGATTCTAAAATTTTATAAGCCTTACTTTTTTTATTTCCTATAATTTCAATATACTTCTTCAAAAGATTAAAACAACCGTTTGTAACCTTTTCATTAACAATATCGTCATATTTTGTCTTATTTTCAACAGGAGTTTTACTTAACGCAATTAAAAAATCTCTTATTTTGTAATGGAGCTTTACATATTGAACAGGTTCAACCGCACAATCCGGACAGACAACCCCTCCCGTTTGAGGGGAAAAGAAAGCCCAATCGCCTATTTTTTTGGAACACTTTATACAATGTTCAAGCTCAACCCCGAGCCCGATTTCTTTCATAAAAGCGAGCTGAAATTTAATTAAGCTTAATATTATTCTTATGTTGTCCTTTGAATTTTGTATATTTTCAAGAGATTTATAAATTATGCCGTATACGGTTTCGTTTTGTTCCCTGTCTTTTGTTTCCGTACAGAATGTATTTACCGTTTCAACAATATATATTGCCGCCGTTAATTTATTAAGGTCGTATCTTAATCCGTTAAAAGGGTTTAGCGCGCTGGCTTCTTTTATTATGTCTAAATTTCTCCTTTTGCAAAGCATTAATTTATTTGCGACCAATGCCTGCATTCTCGCCCCGAGTTTGCTTTTCGGACGTTTCGCACCTTTTGCTATTCCTCTTATAAGCCCTTTTTCTTTCGAAAACATAACAACTATATTGTCGTTTTCGCTCAGTGGATATGTTTTTATATTGATAGCATCTGTTACAAAAGTTTCCATTTAATTTTCCGCTCCGTCAAAAATTTCCGTATTTATAAATTCTTCACATAAAGTATCTTGATTTTGAAAATCTGATTTTATTGCGCAATTTTTGTTTATTTGCAAAAACATCTGTTTATAGTATTCCCTGCTGCTTGTTTCTTTAGATAAGATATAGACGGTTTCAGGCGGCTTATTTTCAAAGGAGGTTTTTAAAATTTCAAACAAAACTCCCTCTTGCGCTTCAACCGGCGGGTTAATCAAAATCCAAATTTTTGAATTTAAAAGCAAATTTATCGCATGGATTAAATAATAGGGGTTTGGATTTAAAGGCGGGTTAACTAAAGGCGTCATTTCGCCTCCGCATTTTTCACACTCTATTTTTAATACTTTTTTTTGCAAAGTTTCAAAAAATTCCGTATTTGAGCATGACCCGCATTTGAAAATATTTGTCATGCCAAAAAGAGGCAGCAGAGTCATTTTCGAACCTTCATTTTTTAAAATTAAAGGTATATTAAAATCAACTCCGCCCTGTTTAAAAACCCCCGTTAAATCTCCGTTTACCGAGGCTGATATAAAAGAAATCTTCGTTTGGGCAGTATTTACGGTTTTTAATATTTCCCCGATTTCATCAGGATTTATCTTCCCTTCCCCTCCGAAAATAATCGCCGTTTCGGGGAGTTTCAAATTAATAGGGGTTCTAAGGGAATTATTAACGGGTTTTGGAGTTTTTTCCGCATCGCCCTCTTCAAAAAGATTTACTTGCCATGAGCTTGTCTGTGCGGGGTTAGGGTTTGCTTGCGCCGGCTCATACAGCATGGGGCCGTTTGGGGTTTTATCTTCAAGAATGTTTTTAACGGTTCTTGCTAAAAGGTCTTTTGTATCTGCGGGGATTTCTCTATCTTCGCATAAGTATAAAACCTTTTTTAAAATCGTCTCAAACCTTAAATATGTACCCTGTATAAAATTTTTCATGAAGCTTTCTTGCCCCCATTTGCAACAACCCCATGTCGTTTCTTTTTAAGGCGACAAACAGCCTTTTTACGGTCATATCTTCCGGTTCCGGAAAAGGTGCCATTAGTTTCTCCTTATATTAAATTATTCGAGCTGTGCTCTCTGAGCCCGTGGTATACTCCCCTTATCATTTGTTGCAGTTCGGTTGGGTTATCACTTGCCGATATTGCGGTTTCTTTATCAATTAAATTTGATTGATAAAGGTTATAAATTGATGAGTTCATGGAACAAAGCCCCGAATTGCTCGACCTTGTAATTAACTGGTCAATTTCGCCCATTTTGTCTTTTGCAATGTAATCGGATATTGCGGGGGTTGTCGTCATTATTTCGAGCGCCGGAACAAGCCCCCCGTCCGTCTTTCTTATTAATTTTTGTGCTATTGTCCCCTTAAGGGCAACCGAAAGCCTTTTTCTTATAAATTCTTTTTGGTCGGTTTCAAAAAGCCCGACTATCCTGTTTATTGTCTGCACGGCAGAGTTTGTATGAACGGTGGATAAAACAAAGTGTCCGGTTTCTGCCGCTTGAATAGCCGCCTCTACCGTTTCTTTATCCCTTATTTCTCCGATAACGATAATATCGGGGTCTTGTCTTAAGGCGTATTTAATGCCTAGAGGGAATGTTTCAACGTCTATCCCTAAGCCCCTTTGGGTAATAAGGCAATTTTTGTCCGAATATAAAAACTCAATAGGGTCTTCAATTGTAATAATATGTTTTTTATAATTTGTGTTTATTGATTCAATTAATGAGGCAATTGTTGTGGATTTCCCCGAGCCTGTTGCCCCCGTTATTAACAGTATCCCGTTATTGTGCTCCGTGAAATTTTTAACCGATGAAGGAAGCATAAGCTCTTTAAAGCCCGGAATGTTATAGGGAATTAAACGCATGGTAAGCTTTGGCATGCCTAAATCTTTACAATAATTAACCCTGTACCTTGAAATTCCCTTAAGCTCGTATGTAAAATCAAGATCCATTGCGTCTTTTAATTTAAAACGAATGTCTTTGTGTAAAACCGTGTTTAAAATTCCGTCAAACTCGTCCTCTGTTATAGGGGGCATATCAATTTTGACAATTTCTCCCGACACCCTCAAAGAAGGCTGTTTGCCGAGCATTAAGTGAACATCCGAGGCTTTAATTTTTGATATTTTGCCTAAAAACTCATTAATTTCAAACATAATTAAAAGTAAACCTCTCTTTTGCATTAAAACTCTTTATTACATAATACAGCATTGTTTTTGATAAGAGCAATTTGTTACAAAGTTTGACCGCAATTTGTGAATAAATGTTAAGAAGTAAAAAATTAAAAAGGCAATAAATGAGAAAAAAAAGTTTTTATTAACATGTAGATAAGGCAGAAAAAAGTATTTTGGAAGGAAATTTGTATGGGAATTGCAACAATTAACAGCCAGTATGCCGGTTTGAACGGGATATCGGGTTTCGGCACGGGTTTCGGTTATTCGGGCGGTGCAACAGGTCTTTATTCCGATTCGTATGTCGAAAATGCAAAAACCTGTATAGCAAACGGCTATGATTTGAGCGCAGCTTCAAATTCATACGCTAATAAAGGGTCTGTGTCTTCCTCAAGTTTTGCGCAACAGTGCCAAGCAATTGAAAATTTGCTCCAGCAGGGAAGAGTAGACGACGCTATGGAAAAATATAACGATTTGTACGGAGATATGGCGTCAAATTCATACTATACAGGTTACAACGAAAATGAAGTCAAAACTCTCTTACAGCAGAAATATTTAGACGCAACCGGCACGACAATCGT
>CAYUWO010000049.1:0-11609 GCA_964448535.1 uncultured Gammaproteobacteria bacterium
GCACTGTAAAATGCGACTAATGTTTTACTCATAATTTCACCTCTAAATTGAACAATAACGACAGCGATTAACTATCGTTATTGTAATACAAAAAAACTATTTTAAATGTTTATCTTGAAAAACCGAATTGAATATTCCTATTACTTATAACTTTGTTTTATTCCGCTGAAACCTGAAATAAAAATTTATTGAAAGTTCACTTGAAAAAAAAGACAGGTTTTTTCAAAAGCCGCTAAAATATTTTTAGGTAAATTTCAAGAAACATTTATAAAGAACTTGTAAAACAGCCGTTTATCAGATTAGCCGATATTAAACCACATTTCCTGCTTTTTGCTTTCCGTTTTGAGCCATAACCCCGACAAGAGCGTGAGGAACATATAATTCTTCAAGGTAGTTTATTTCTTCTTCACTTAATTCAAAATCAACCGCCTTAACTGCGCTTTCTATGTGATATGGTCTTGTTGCGCCGACAACGGGAGAATCAACTTTTGTTAATAACCAAGAAAGCGAAATTTCGGTCATTGAAACATTGTGTTTTTTTGACAGTTCTTCCGTTCTTTGAATTATTTTTGAATCGGTTTCTGCTGTTTTATCATATTTAAACTTTGCATAAGAATCTTCTTTTAATCTCTTTGTTGTTTCATTATTGTTTCTTGATAATCTTCCGCTTGCTAATGCACTATAGGGAGTAAGGGCGATATTTTCTTCCCTGCAAAAGGGAATCATTTCTCTTTCTTCTTCTCTATGAATTAAGTTATAATGACCTTGCACTGAGATAAATTCCGTCAACCCGTTTTCTTTTGCAAAATAATTCGCTTTAGCCAACTGCCATGCAAAACAATTTGAAATTCCGATATATCTTGCTTTTCCTTCTTTTACAACTTTATCTAAGCCATACATAATTTCATCCATGGGGGTATGATAATCCCACATGTGATAAATATACAAATCAACATAATCAAGACCGAGATTTTTTAAACTCTGATTTAGGTAATTTTCAATATGTTTTTGACCTGAAATATTGTTATCAATTTCATCCTGAGTTCTTGGAGTAAATTTTGTTGCTATTATATAATCATCTCTTTTAGAAAAATCTCTTAATGCTCTGCCTAAATATTGTTCACTTGTGCCGTTTTGATAAACAATTGCCGTATCAAAAAAATTAATACCCGAATCAAGCCCAGATTTAATAATTTCTCTTGTTTGATTTTCATCAACAGTCCAGGAATGCTGACCTGTTTTAGAATTTCCAAACCCCATACAGCCCATACATATTCTTGAAACTTTTAAATCAGATTTTCCTAAATTTGTATATTTCATAATAAACCCCTGTTTATAATTGTTCAGATTTGATGTTTGTTGCTTCAAGCTTAAATATTACGGGGCGGAGCCCGTCGTTGCAGCAAACTATTGCAGTGCCTTTTTTCTTATCCAATCCCCGTAGTAAAAAAGTTCATTTCCGGCTCCGTGCGCCAGCGCAAAAACATATTGATATATTGCTTTCCAAGCCTCATCGCAAAAGTTTTCAGGTTTAGCCCAATCGGCATAAAATACTTGTCCTGATTTGTGCATAGGACAACTATCAATGCCAATAGCACCGTATTTATCCGCTAATTCTTTATCAAATGTTGTCTTTAACACCGTTATTTTAACTTTGTTCATTTATAAAACCATGCCTTATAAACTTCTGCCCAGCTCACAGGCTTTATTTGCAGTTATTAATTTTATAATACAAAATCAGTTTATCATAAAAAAATCGAATAAACAGGAGCTTTTTTAACAACTTTTAAAACTAAAAATTTTTATATAACATGACTATAAGTCATTGACTTATAGTCAATATCATTTTATAATACCCATGAGGTTAATATGAATAAAAGAGAACTTTCAGCTGTAAAAACAAAAGAAAAGTTATTAAAAACAGCTAAAAATCTGCTTAAAACGAAAGGCTTAAGTGGCATAAACGTTTCTGATATCACAAAAGAGGCAGGAGTTGCAAAGGGAAGTTTTTATACATATTTTAAAAGAAAAGAAGATATCATACTTGAAATAGGAAAAGACGCATTTTCTAAAATTACAGACGATATTGCACTAATGACAGATACAGATATTATTGAAAAATTAACATTCTATTATAAAAAATTTATGATATGCGTTGAACATTACGGCATTTATGTATGCGGCGAATGGATAAGAGATGTGCTGAATAATAAAAATTCTCAAAAATGGAATTATGATGTTCAAATGTTAACTGACATCATAGAAAATGCAATTCAAAATAAAGAACTCAAAAAAGAGACTCCGGTTGAGCTTTTAGTACATATCATAATTGCTCAACTGTATGGAATGATGACATGCTGGTGTATGTCAGACGGTCAATTCGAACCTCTTGATTGGACGGAAAAATTTTGTTCATTTCAATTAAAAATAATATTAGAGCCGTATAAAATATAAGGAGATAAATATGAAATACAGAAAACTAAGAGATATTGAAGTTAGCGCAATAGGCTTGGGGTGTATGGGTTTTTCCCACGGTTACGGTGCAATTCCGACAGAAGAAGAATCAATAAGGCTCATACATAAAGCATTCGATTTAGGCTGTACTTTATTTGATACCGCTGAAGCGTACGGACCGTACGTGAATGAGGAGCTGGTGGGAAAAGCAGTTAAACCATTCAGAGATAAAATTATTTTGACAACAAAATTTGTTCCCGTATTCCAGCCGGGACAAGAAATTCCCGAAGGAAAATTAAGCAAAAAAGGTGTTACAAATGCCTTGAATGACTCACTTAAAAGACTTCAAACAGATTACATTGACATTTATTATGAACATAGAGTTCCATTGGACAGTAATGTTGAAGAAGTCGCACTTTGGATGGGCGAATTTATTAAAGAAGGCAAAATAAAAGCCTGGGGTCAATCTCAATCAACAGCCGAACAAATAAAAAAAGCCCACGCAGTAACGCCTTTAACTGCAATACAATCAGAATATTCCATAATGGAGCGAATGTATGAAAAAGATGTTATTCCTTTATGTAAAAAATTAAATATCGGTTTTGTCGCATTTTCACCTATGGCAGGCGGATTTTTATCGGGGAAATATAATAAGAATACCGAATATAAGGGAGATGACGTAAGACGTGTTATAACAAGATTTAATCCTGAAAATGTCGAGAAAAATCAGCCGCTTTTGAATTTATTGCATACAGCGGCAGATAAAAAAGGGGTAACACCGGCACAAATTTCTCTCTCTTGGATGTTGCATAAAAATTCTCATGTTGTACCAATCCCCGGCATGAGAAAAGATGAAAGAGTTGTTGAAAATTTAGGTGCTGCTGAAATTGAATTAACAGAGGATGAATTTAACAGCATTGAAAAAGAACTGTCAAAAATTACCATCTACGGTAACAGAACGGATGAAGATATTCATAAATTAGGCACTATAAACGCAATAAAAAGAGGTTAATTATGTCAAATAAAAAGGTTTATATAGTAAATGGTTCACCGCGTCAAAATTGGAACACATCTAAAATGTGCGGCAGTTTTGCAAAAGGAATTGAAACAAAAGGAATTGAAGCCGAAATCATAAATCTCTATGAGATTAATTTTAAAGGCTGCAGAAGCTGTTTTGCCTGTAAATTAAAAAATGGCAAAAGCTTTTCAAAATGTGCTTACCCTGATGAATTAACTCCTCTATTAAACAAAATTGCACAATCTGACGGTCTTATATTTGCAAGCCCGATTTATTTTGGTGATGTAACAGGTATTATGAGATGTTTTATAGAACGTCTTATGTTTCCTTTTTTTCAGTATGAAGAAGGGCATCCCTCAACCTCGCCTAAAAAATTCCCGACGGCGGTTATTTACACAATGAACGTATCGGAAGATATTTCTAATCAAATGTACTCTGATATGATGAACAGATTTGAATGGTTTATTGAAATGTGTTTTTCAAAACCGATTAGAATTTGCGCTTATGACACTTATCAATTTAGCGATTATTCTAAATATGCAGCTAAATGCTTTGATACAGAGCATAAAATTGAACAGCGTGATATTCAACTGCCAAAAGACTTACAAAAAGCATACAGAGCAGGTATTCAAACGGCAGAAAAAATTTTAAGATAAGAGGGAGGAACATTAAATGATCAGACATATTTTTATAGCTCCGATAAAAGAGGGTATTACACAGGATATGCTTGATAAAGAAATTTCCTTAATGAAAGCAATGAAAGACAATATTCCTGATATTATTGACCTCACTATCGGTAAAAACACGGGCTGGACCGGCGGTGAAAATGCCGTAACAATGGTTGTTGATTTAAAGGATAAAGAAGCATTCGACCGTTATATGGCTCATCCCTATCATGCATTTATAAACAGTATAAATGGAACACCTGATGATTGTTTTATTCAAAGCGGTTTTTACTCTTGTCAGATTGAATATTAATAAATATTGTTATGCGAAATTATTTAATTGCAAAGAGTATAAAAACATGATAAACTGACGGATTGAATAAAGAATTTGCTAGGGGAAAAAATGAAAAAGATTTTTGCCTTTGATATGGGTAAAGCCAGCATAGGTTATTGCGTAAGAGAAGATAATGAGATAAAAGAGTTAGGGTCGCTGATTATAGATAAAGACCATTCTTCCGTTGCCGATAACAGAGCAAGAAGACGGGTTATGCGAACATTAGAAGCCCATAGAGCAAGGGAAGAATGGTTTAATGAATTATGGCAGAAACACGGGCTTAATGTTTTAGATAAAAACGATGATAAATTTAAACGTGAATTTGCTTCAAAAAATGATGATACGGTTTATAACTCTACTTTATTAAGAATAGCTTTAATTCAAGGCAGAAAGCTTGAACAGTGGCAGATTTATAAAGCTTTACACAGTGCATTTCAGCGCAGAGGGTATGATATTAATATTGCCTGGGCAAATGGAACCAAAGATGAAAAAGAAAATGAAGAAGCCGTTAAAAAATACTGTTGTATTGACGGGGTTGAAATTATTAACTCTAATGAATATAAATACCCCTGCTATTATGATGCTTTACTTTTAGGCTTATGGGAGGAGAGCAACCCTTATGAGCTAAAAAGGTCAATCGGATTAAACCCGAAAAAAGTAAGAACGGCAGGCAGAGTAGCTCCAAGAGAGCTTGTTGTAAAAGAATTAACCAAACTATGGCTCGAAGCTAAAAAACAGCTTCCCCAATTAGAAAAAATTTCCGTTGAAGAGTTTTTATATGGTGAATACAAAGAAGCTTACGGCTCATACAAAAACCCCAAGTGGATTCGATACAGAGGTACAAAGCGTGATTGGCAGGGAGTTTTAGGGCAGAAAATTCCGAGATTTGATAACAGAATTATTTCTAAATGCAGGCTTATGCCTAAAAGAAACGTTTGCAGTTCGGGCACCATTGAAAGTATTTCTCTTACACTTTTAATGCAGTTAAAAAATTTAAGATTTATTGATAACGAAACAAACGAACAAAGAAGACTTGCTCCTTATGAAATTAAAAAAATCTATGAAAATAAACTGCCTAATTGGATTAAAACTTTGAATAGATACAGAAAAGGAGAAATAAAAAAGCCCACATTTACAATAAACAAAACAGATATCGAAGCGGTTATCGGTAAAAAGGAAGTAAAAGATAAACTAGAAGCGAATATTTCGGGGCGTTCATCGTTTTGCAGACGTGCCATGCAAATTATGATTGATATTATAATTTCAGGCGATAACCCCGATGAAGTCGATATTTCAAAATATGTTGATAAAGAGGGAACTAAGAACGGAATAACCGAAGATGAAATAAAAACAATGCTCTCTAAAATCGGCGATTGGAATAATTTGTTTATTCCCGATAACCGTGATGAAATGGCGGAAAAATCAAATAATGCCGATATAAAAAGCGACATTCTGATAGGTAACATTACAAACCCTGTTGTAAGAAACAGACTGCAGATATTTAAAAATTTGCTTAATAATCTTATTTTATATAATGGAAAACCCGATGAAGTTATTTTTGAATTTGTTCGGGATGGGGATTCTTTATACGGAAAGCAAAAAGTTAAAGCAAATATGAAATATCAAAAAAAACGGGAAGAAGAAAACGAACAGATAAAAAAAGAACTGGAAGAAGCAGGAAGGTATAGCGGCGCAAACTTTATAAAATGGAAATTAGCTAAAGCGCAAGACTTTAAGTGTGTATATAGCGGTAAAAGAATAGGGATATCCGATATTGACAACTGCCAGATAGATCATATATTCCCAAGAAGCTTAGGCGGAAATGACGCATTATATAATAAAGTTTTATGTTTTAGTAAGGAAAATCAGGATAAAGGAGCCAGAACGCCTTACGAATGGTTATTTTCCGATAAAGAAAGATGGGTAGAATACACAGCAAGAGTAGCAAACATAAAAAGCAAATCGGATGAGAAAAAAGCAAGCCTGCTTGTACTTCCGCCCGATAAGTGTGAAGAATTAATTGACAGTTATAACGGTCTGGCAGAAACCGCACAAGTTGCAAAAGTGGCAAGTGCAATTACTCACTTTATTTGCGGGTGGGGTATGCAGACAAAAAATTCAAAACGCCATGTTTTTGTTGAAAACGGTTCTACAACAGCAAAAATAAGAAATATTTATAAATTAAATGCAATTTTAGGCAATGACGAAAAGAAAAACAGGGATAATCCAAAACACCACGCACTTGATGCAATATGTATAAGCTATGCAAAAAACTTTAAATTTGATGAACAAAAGAGAAAATATCATGCCGAGGGCTTAAATAAAACCTATATCGAACAAAAAATTAACGAGATAATGCCCTATCCTTATACGCATAAAAAACCTTTAAAAGCTAATATAAACCCGCTTGAAACAATATACGGAAAAAAAAGAATAACTGATGATAAGGCTTATATTACTTTAAGAGTTGAACTATCAAGTATTAAAAAGGATACAAAATCAATAAAAAATATTATTGACCTTGTTATAAAAGAAGATTTAACTTCTAAACTTGAGCTTTCTGACGAAGAATGGCAGAATATGCTTAAAAATTACGTTCACCCTAAAAAGCAGACAAAAGTTAAAAAGGTATTAACCATAGTATCGGGAAGTAATTTAGAAACCGATTTAAACGGCAGAGAAAGAATAGGTGAATATGTTGATTTCGGCACTAAAGGAACTAAAGGTCAGTTTAAACACTCTAAAGAGCATAAAGGACAAATATTATACTGTAATAAAAAAGGTACTGTTAAGGTAATGCCGATATTTGCCAATAAATCAACAAAAGAAGTCAAAGAAAATTTAACCAAAACGGCCTGTAAGCTCTATAACGGCGGAGAAGTATTTTATTCAGGATGTTTGGTTGAAATTCCTAACGACTTTAAAGCGGGCAAATCAACTTATCCTAAAGGCATCTATAAATTAAGGAGCATTAAAGCAGACGGAGTAATTCAAATAGAAAACGATATCGGGCAGGAAATTTTAACCAGTGCAAAAAATCTTGTCGAAGCTGAATTTTACAAACTAAAAATATAGCTTGACAAAATACGAAATAACATTAAATGGAATATATGAGCTACCATATACTCCATATTACAAAACCCAAAAGCTGTATTTCAGTTGACAAAGGGCTTTTATTTTGTCAAATTAAAGATACGGATGAGATTTATAAACTTCCTGTTGATGATATAAAAGCAGTTATTGTCTGCACCCCTGCCGTAAGTTTTACAAATAACGCAATAGCTTCGCTTTTAAAAAATAATGTTGTTATACAGCATTGCGACAGAAAGTTTCAACCCGTAGGATGGAGTGTACCATTAGAAAGAATTGTTAAAACAAAAGTTTTTAATAACCAAATCAAGCAAAATGAAGAATTTGAAACAAAACTTTGGAAAAAAATCGTAAAACAAAAAGCTCTAAATCAGGCAAGCACACTTGATTTAATGGGGTGCGGTCTGCATAATCTTTATAACTTAATAAATAAACCCTTAATGAATGAAGCAAATATTGCAAAACAGTACTGGAGGGATTATTTCTTTTATTTAAGCGAACAGATGAAACGAGAGCATAAAAATGCTCAGAGTTTTGAAAATGCCTGTCTTAATTACGGATACGCAATTATAAAAACATTGATTTACCGCTCAATATTAATCCATGGGCTTTTGCCCAATTTAGGCATTCATCATAAAGGAAACTACAAAACAACTCCGCTTGTTTATGATTTAACAGAACCTTTCAGAGCTTTTGTTGATTTTTATTTATATCGTTTCTCGCAAAATCATCCTTTAGAATTTGAAAACGAAGAAATGCAAGAATGGATTAAATATATTCCTGACTGCATAAAAGATTACAGAATTAAATATAAAGATAACAGCTATAAAATAATTGATATTGTAGATATATATATTGAAGAAATCGCAAACGCATTTGCAAGATTTAACTGTGATGAGATATTTTTACCTGATATTAAAGTCCAATTTTTTGATAAAGATACGCAAAAGAACAGAGAATATGAAGAGTAAATATCGTATGGGTTGGCTGTTTGTATGTTTTGATTTACCGGTAGTTGATAAAGAAGATTTAAGGTATGCAAATAATTTTAGAAAAGATTTATTAAAACTGGGATATTTTATGTTACAAAACTCAATATATGTGAGGTCATGCGTAACTTATGACAAAACGGAGCAATATATGAATACGGTTAAAAAACTCGCCCCTCCTACAGGTCAGATAAATATCTTTTATTTGACAGATAAACAGTGGAGCAATTCAATTTGTATAGAAAAAGCAGATTATAACCCATCAAAATACAAGAAAAAAATGGGCGAAAACACAGAAAAACAAATGACATTCTGGTAGTTTTTATGCTACAATTATAATGTCATGTGATTTAGAAAGGTTTGGAGAATGAGTCATCACGTATATTTGCCATATAGAGGAGTTAACTATTCTCCCATCGTTATGATTGGTCTTTTAATTCAAAATATGTTACTTATTTATTATATATTAGTTTGTGTATTTTGTATATCCTATTATAACATATTTTAAATTAAAAGAAAATCAAAATTAATTGCACATTTAATACTGGCTCAAATTGATTATAACATATTTTAAATTAAAAGAAAATCAAAATTTCTTCTGATTTTTCACGTAAGTTTTTATATTATAACATATTTTAAATTAAAAGAAAATCAAAATTTCACCATAATTAACCACGTGATATACATATTATAACATATTTTAAATTAAAAGAAAATCAAAATATCATTCGCAATAATAGGTTTATTTTCGTTATTATAACATATTTTAAATTAAAAGAAAATCAAAATCCCGAGGCGATATCTTAAAATTTCCGTTTCCATTATAACATATTTTAAATTAAAAGAAAATCAAAATATAGGTTATAGAAGTATCGCCAACACTCAATTATAACATATTTTAAATTAAAAGAAAATCAAAATGTAGCTGTAATCCTAAATTAGGGCTTTTTATTATAACATATTTTAAATTAAAAGAAAATCAAAATTAATCGTCAAGTTCCGCTTTCATTCTATCAATTATAACATATTTTAAATTAAAAGAAAATCAAAATTCAGGCTTTGCGATAACTTCATCTTGATATATTATAACATATTTTAAAGATTCGAGGTGTTTAATTGAGCATGACCTCGACATTGTTTGAATCTATTTCCGGATGGTCTTTTAAAAAAGATTTTGTATATAAATCTTTAAAGACGCCGGTTAATCCTACAGGGTTTACGGATATTATTTCTGTTTCAGGATAATAATCTTTAACAAATTCTTTTAATTTTTTCCAATGTGCTATTACATATTCGATTTGCATGGCAGATGTTTGGGGTTTTCCGTTAAAATAACCGTTGGAAGAACAATCACAACCGGCTATGTATATTTTTTCGGGATTTGTATAGAGTAAAAATTGCATAGCGGGAAAACAAATTGTGCCATAACAATAAAGAGGTTCTGTCGTAATATCGTACGCAAAAGCAGGTTTGTAATTTGCACAAGGAATACACCCGGTGAGCCATGGCGATTCCGAGTAAAACCTGTTGGCGCCATGCCTTATTGCTATAGATTCCGGTATCATCCAATTATCTAACGGATCTGAATTGAATTGTTTTATGGCGCTTCCGTTGTTAATCCCGTAAAATTTTATGCAATTATAGTCTTTAACATCTTCTATATAGGATTTTACAGCCGAATAGTCTTCCATAAAAAGATAATCTAATTTAATTTTGTTAAAAAGAAAAGCACTGTTAACACCTGTATATATTCCATTTTTAATAGGTTCAAAATATTTTAAAGAGGGACCTGTGGCAATCAAAACAACATCTTTTCCATTGTAAATATTTTTATATTGTTCAAAAGTTTTAGGGTGCAGCCTTGAAACGCTTGATAACAGTTGTATATGACGCAACAATAAATTATTTTGAAAAGAGATATTGTTTGTTTTCGATTTTTCTTTACGGAACTTTATTTTAATTCCCAAAATCGTTAAAATTATATGTTCGTTTTGATTTTTAAATGAAAATATTGTTTGCAAAGTCTTTTTCACTATGTTCTCCAATCTGCTAAAACTTCAATCTCGCTAACATCAAAAACAGGTATGCCGAATTTATCATGAACTTTTTTCCGTTCCTTATAAGCGTTATCAATAAAAATTGCTTTGTTTGGATTTATATAATCAGGTTTTTTATCTTGCGGCTTTATATGTATAATTTTGTCAAATAAATTTTGAGAAATTGCATATTTCTCAAATGTATTCAATAAATCATCTTCGTGTTTTGTTATAAGAATAACCTTTTTATTATTATTCTTGCATTGATAAATAAAATTAATTGAAGGCAAATGGACTTTATTATTTATAATAAGCGTATCATCAAAATCAAAATACACTGTTTCATACTCATAATCAATTTTATATCTTGATATCAGTACCCTATCTACAGTAACATTGTAATTGTTTTTAAATGCTTCTATATCATAACCCATAGCAGTATATACGCTTAATAACGGCAGGTTTACACCCTGCGCTCTGGATAAACACATTGTGCCGGCACATCTGGCTGAAACCTCGAGAAGTTTAAAATTATTTTTTAAATCTTTCTTTATCTGAAAATACCATAAACCTCTAAAGTTTAGCTTTTCATTAATCGTTTGCGCAATTTTTTTAATTTCATCCGTTAAACTTTCATTTTTCCCCGCTACGCAAACTCCCGCCATAAGTCTTTTTCTGGAACGCGGCAAAACAACTTTTAAATCGCCGTTTTTATCAGTTAAACAATCGACAGAATATTCCTCTCCGGAAAGATATTCGCAAATAACATATTCATCAAGATTTAAATCCGGAGGGATGTCCTTTTCGGATTTAATTAATTTTGCCCCGACAGAACCCTGACTTATTCTCGGCTTTATAAAAACGGGCAATTTATCAAAATTGTTGAATATTTTAGGGCAAAATTCAAACTCTTTAAACAATTCAAATGTTTTTAACTTATCCCTGCAAATTTTGGCGGTGTATACATCTGCAGACATTATTTGGGCTTTTATTTTCTCTGCGTTCTCTGCAAAAAAAGTAACT
>CAYUWO010000050.1:0-2896 GCA_964448535.1 uncultured Gammaproteobacteria bacterium
CCATAAGGAAAATGTAAATTCGCCTTTAAATAAAAACGCCTGTTATGGAGCTGATGAAATAGAAGATATAAATGCCCTAAAGGTTTTTTGTAAAAAAATCGGAATAGAGTATTACGTTTTTGACCTCAAAAACAAATATGAAGAAATAGTTTTAAAAAATTTTAAAAAAGAATATATCGAAGGAAGAACCCCAAACCCTTGTGTATGGTGCAATGCGTTAGTTAAATTCGGAATGCTCCCCGAGGCAGCAAGGCAGAGCGGGGTTGAATTTGATAAATTTGCTACGGGTCACTATGCAAGAATTGAAGAAAAAGACGGGCAATTTCTTTTAAAAAGAGGGCTTGACCCTAAAAAAGACCAATCTTATTTTCTATACAGGTTAAAAGAAGAACAGCTGAAAAATATAGTTTTTCCTGTGGGAAATTATAATAAAACTCAAATAAGAGAAATCGCAAGAGAGTTCGGGCTCGATTCGGCAGACAAAAAAGACAGCCAAGACTTTTATGCAGGAGATTATAACGAACTTTTGCAAATAAAAGATAAAGAGGGAAATATTGTCGATACGGACGGAAAAATTCTCGGAAAACATAACGGCATTTGGAATTACACTATAGGGCAAAGAAAGGGGATATGCGTATCATCAAACAAACCCCTGTATGTTCTGTCATTAGACAAAGTTAAAAATGAAGTTGTTGTCGGCGACATTGATAAAACATTCAAAAAACATATAAAATCGCTCAATATGAGCTGGGTTAACGGGGAACCCATTCAAAAAAACCTTAAGGTTTTAGCTAAAATCCGCTCATCTCAATTCCCTGTTCCTGCCGAAATAAAAATAAATAATAACAGCGCAGATATATATTTTGAAGATTATCAAAAATCGCCCGCCCCCGGTCAAAGCGTTGTTTTCTACAGCGAAGATACACTTCTTGGCGGCGGGATAATTGAAGAATGCGATTAATGTTCGACCGATACGGGCGAGCCCGAAGTAGAAACTGTTTAAAACGCTTTTTAAAGCAAAAACCTATTAGATAGAAATTTAAAACAGACAATATAAGTTTTAGATTTATTGCGCTGACATAGTGAGATTTAGTTCATGAAGCATTTTGCGGTCATCTTCGCTTGTGGAGCCGGTCGTTGTAAGATAATTTCCCACAAGGATAGAGTTAATTCCCGCTTTTATTCCGAGTTTCTGATTTTCGGGGCTTAACCTTGTGGTGCGCCCGCCGGCATATCTTAACAAGGCTTTTGGTAGAATAATCCTAAAAATGCAGATAGTTTTTAAAATTTCGGTTTCATCAATTTTATCTTTATATTCCTCAAACGGAGTTCCTTTAATAGGGTTTAAAAAGTTAATTGGAACAGTCTTAGGGTTCAATTCTTTAAGTGTAAGAGCCATGTCAACTCTATCTTCTCTTGTTTCGCCCATGCCGATTATAACGCCTGTGCAATTTTCCATGCCGTGTTTTTTTATTAACTTAATTGTGCGTAATCTGTCTTCAAAAGAGTGAGTTGTAACTACGGAATTGTGATAATTTTTGGAGGTGTTAATATTGTGATTAAAACGCTCAACACCGGCTTCTTTAATTTTTATAACTTGTTCTTCGGTTAAAATTCCCAAGGAAGCACAGCAATGAAGCCCCTCAATTGAAGCAACTCCTTTTATCATATCGAGAATTTTTTCAAAATCATCATCCGTGGGACGCTTCCCTGATGTAACTATGCAAAACCTTGTTGCACCGTTTTCTTTTGCGCTTTTTGCCGCCGAAAGAACCGTTTCTTTTTCAAGCAGAGGATGACATTCAATTTTTGCATGGCTGTGTGCAGATTGGGAACAGTATTTGCAATTCTCGCCACATTCGCCGGTTTTGGCACTTATAATAGAACATGCTTCCACCTCGTTAGAAAAATTTGCCATAGTAATCTCAGATGCGATATTTATTAAATCGTCTAAATTTCTGTCATAGAGTTTAACGTAATCCTCTTTTGTATAATTTGAAAAATCTTCCATATCAATATTTCTCCAAAAGTATTTAAAACAATAATATCACAAAAAACTATTCAACACCTCTAAATTGAGCTTTTATGGAACGGGGATTGTTTACATTGCCGTAAAGAAAGAGCGCAAAATGTTTAGTATTGCCGTTATCCGCTTTAATTGCGGGAATTTTTTTCAATTTGTTAATGTATGTATTTTTTGTTTCTTTAATTTTAAACACAAATTTAGTTATAAAGCACAACGGAATATGAAAAACAGATATTTCTCTGGCGGCAATTTCGCTGTAATGCCCCCACAGATTCAATTTTGCATATTCGGTATCAACATTGTAATCTCCTTCCATATATAATGACAAAAGGTCGTTTTGAACAAATATATCGGCATTTTTTATCATATTATTTTCAATATTAAATTGCCCCGATATGTCCGAATGGGAGTCTACTTTAATTTTATTGCTTACTTTGACGATATCGGATAAAGAAAATTTAAAGGGCTTTTTCTTTTTGGCACGTCTTACAACAAATTCGGTTGTCCCTATATGTTTAACGGTTCCGTCTTTGATTTCAAAACTTCCCGTGCCTTTTAATCCGTTAAGACGGGGAACGCCCGCCACATGAAGCTTTGCGTTAGTTTTTCCTTCAAAATGATCTTTTATATTAAAGACCTGATAAGCCGCTATGTTTGCGTCAATGTTTGAGGCGGTAAAATCAATATCAATTCCGTCTATATTAAAATCTAAAACACCCTTTGCAAAAAGTTCGCCGCCTGCAAAAAAAGTTTTAGGCATAATAAAGCGGAATATACCGTTATTGGCGGAACCTGACAAAATAATATTTTTTAAGACGGCTTGCCCTTTTATAAATTCATCCAATTTTAAATTCATGTTTTTAACGGCAA
>CAYUWO010000050.1:2906-7655 GCA_964448535.1 uncultured Gammaproteobacteria bacterium
TTGAATACCTTTTTCTTGGGAATTTTGGGAATTTTGCCGCGGCGCCGGTCTTTTTTATACATATCATCCCAGACAAAACGTTTAAGATATAGATTGAGATTGTCTATAGCTATGTTTGACTTTAGTGAGTTTTTCGTTTCAATCGCAACATAAAAGGGTTCCATGCCATAAGTGCCACGCCCGTATATACCAAAAGACGAATCATCCCCAAAAAACGCCGCCTTTTTAATTTTAAACCGGCCGTATCTTGTATCTTCAAGAATAACAGCCCCTTTTAACTTATCATTTTCAAAATCGTACTCAAGATTGCCGTTAAAAAACCCGCCTCTTAGCTTATTTTCTAAAAAGCCAAGAAGCGAAACCGGAGCATTCTGTTCGGATTTGCCCGTAATTTTAACCATACGGTATTTGCCGTTTTTCTTCTTAAAAGATCCGTCCCCCTCAATTAAAATAAACTTGCTTTTATTTTGCCCGAGAGAGTAGCTGTATCCGGTTAAATCAATAACATCGTTTTCTTTTCTTGTAATGACATTAAGCGACCTTTCGAAGTTTAGAAGCCCCAGCCCCGAACCCATATAATTTACATCCGAATAACGGGGAATATTAACGTTATAGATAATATTTACAGCTCCCCCCTTAACAAGATAGTCAACGGACAATTTTATTTTGCCTTTGATAGATAAACCGTCTATATATTTATTTGCAAAGGAATTAGCAAGCGAGGAAGATAAAGAGCCTGAGATAACGGCATTATTTGTAAAAATATTTGTTAAATAAAAATCCCAGTTAACAGGCTCTCCGCCAAAAAGACCGGTTGATTTCATGGAAATTTCGCCGTTATTAAAATTAAAAACGAGCTTTTTAAAATAAAACGGTACATTAAGAGGAATCGAAGAAGCTCTTAAATTGTTAATGGCGACAGAGCCAAAAAGAGCCTTTTTGTCAGATGTAATGTCGATATCGGCGGTTCCCTTAAAATCTTTAAAGTTTTCAATAAAATATTTTTTGGGATTTTTGTTTTTCAAAAAAAACACGACGGCATTTTCAATGCTGTCAACGGGCAAGCCCTTTCCTTTGACATTAAACTTGCTGTTTCCGTTTATATCAAACAGCTTTCCCGAAACTTGCGCTTTTGAATTAAAAAAGTTAATTGTGTAATTAGAAGTCGTAATATCTTTTTCTGAAATAATCAGCTTATCTTTATTTGAAACGGAAAACCCTACGGGCAGATTCTTTGATTTAAAATCAAGATTAAAAGAGAGGGCTTTTGCATTATTATAGTTTTTAAAGCTGCAATCGGACAGAATAAAAACTGAGGTAGGAGAAGCCCCTGCGCCCAAATTAAATTTTGCCTTCGAAATTTGAATATCGGGCAGTTTTTGAAGGGCGGAAAAAGAGAAACGCCGTTTCGATTTTCCTTTTGTCATCATGGTTTTTTGAAAAATCAAATCGTCGGCAAATATTTTGGAAGTTTTAAAATCATAAGGGAGTATTTCCGCTTTTATTCCCTTAAGGTTTAAAATCTGATTAGTGTGCAAGTAAATGATTTTATCGGCATTTATTTTTATTTTAAGCGCAGGGGAGATTTCTATATGAAAATTTTCCGCATTAAAAATTCCATCTGTTTTTGATTGAATTTTATCGCTTAAAAAATGACTAAACTGCAAAGAATTTAAAACGGGAGGCAAAAGAAAAATAACCGCACAGTAAAAAGCTGCTATTAGGACAAAAAAAGCAATTGCCAGATTTTTAAAAACCTTTTTCATAAGAAGCATGATACTCTTTAAAACAAAAGAAATCAAATTGTAAAAAATAAATAAAGTAATATAATTTTTATTATGCAAGGTAAACTTTTTGATACAAAAGAATTTTTTCCCGAAAATTTAACGACCTCTAAAACCTCATCAACGCCCCTTTTAGAGCCGCCGGAAAATTGCGTGATTGTCGACATTGAAACAACCGGGCTTAATCCGTTGTATGATTCAATTATTGAAATCAGCGCACTTAAAATTAAAAATGGCGAAATTGCGGGCGAGTTTTCTTCGCTTATAAACCCATGCCGTAAAATACCTTATTTTATAACCAAACTGACAGGCATAACAAACGAAATGGTAAAAAAAGGAGGAAAGAAAGAGGACGTTTTAAAAGATTTTTGCGCATTTTTGGGCTTTGACCCGATAGTAGGGCATAACATAAAATTTGACCTTTCTTTTATAAATAAAAATTTGAAGAACATCTTCGGGGGCACCCTTGTGAATAATTATGCGGACACTTTGTTTTTTGCGAAACAGGTTTATTCACATTTGTCATCTAAGAAGCTGACCGAAATTGCAAAATATTTAAATATTGATACAAAAAACGCCCATAGGGCGCTTAATGATTGTTATATTACCTTTTACGTATTAAAAGACATACAAAACAATTTGAGTAAATATACTTCATAAAAAAGTATATTTTATTTTACAACGCCTGCAACCTGCGCTGTAATGTCGTTTCCACCATATAAAACAGCGGATTTTGATAAAATGAGGTCAAAACCTTGGCTCTTTGCCGCATCTCCCACGGCTTTCATAATTAAATTGTCAAATGCTTCAAGCTTTTTAACATATTCGGCTCTGTTTACCTGTTGTTTTTTAAGAAGCTCAGCATCGTATTTTTTTGCAAGTGAAATCTTGGTTTCATTGGTTGTTTGTTTATTTATCTCTTTTTTTGCGTCCTCAAGCCATTTTTTCATTTCGGCTTCTTTGATATCCTGCTGTTTATTTAACGCGATAATTTGAGGAGAGTCTTTTAGAATTTTTGCAACGTCAACAACGGCAATTTTAATGCCCGATGATGTTACACCCTCGGAATGAGCTGCACAGTTGACGCTAAATCCGGCAACAAAGGCAAAAAGTGCAATAAAAGAGTAAGAAATAAGCTTGTTGTTCTTCATAAAAAATCCTTTCAATTTTTAAGGTGTATTAACAAAATTTTTAAAAAGTTCTTTGACCTGTTCTCCGGTTTCCTGTTTTATTTGTTCTTTGGCTTTGGCGCCGGCTTGTTTAATTGCCTCCCTTGCGGAGTTTACTTCATTTTTGACTGATTCCTTAGCCGATTTAACCGTTTCTTTAATATTAACGGGGGGAGAATCAAGAGCGGAGGTGTCAACTTCATTTATCCATTTGAAAGATTTAGCGGAACTTGAACTTTCGACGCCCCCGTTAAAATCAACTTTGAAATTCTTATATTTGGTATCATTAGACCTTAAGGGAGGAATCTCAGAAAGCGGAAGCCCTTTTGGAGATACATTAAGCGAATTCGCGATACGTTTAGTTAAAGAGCCTAAAGAAGGAATAACGGCCGTTATTTTTTGAACGGCAAAATCGCCGATAGCACCCATAACATTTACCACATCGGAAGAAAGCCTTCCCAGAATAACAGAGTTAATTGTGCCGTTTAAAAGATTAAAACGCCCCTTGACATAATAAGACATTAAGGGTCCGGACATTTTAATCTGGTTGATATTCGCATAAGCACCACCAAAGGCAAGTTTCCCCCTTATATAATCAAATTCGGAAGCCGATTGAATTAAAGGAAGGGCGCCCGCTTTGTCCGTTGCGGATTTTAAAAATGAATTTTGGATGACATTTTGAGCCCTTATTAAGGTTTTAAGCCCGCCTAAATTAGCAAGAACCCCATTTTTAATTTCAAAATCGGCAACGCCTTTCAGGGTGGACATCATGTCTTTATATTCAACCCCCTTAAAAGTTAAATCAGAATTAAAGGATAAAATTCCGGTCATTGCGTTTTTAATGCCTATAGCACCCTCGATAGCCTTAAGTGCGCTGAAATTTTTACCCGAAAGTTTAACTGCACAGCCTGCATTATCCATATTATAAGTAACATTTCCGTTAAACGCTCCGTCAAAGGCGCTTCCCGTTATATTTTTTATATAAAATACGGAATTTAGCATACTGTAGTCGGCTCTGATTGAATTTGCTTTTATCCCGCCCGAAACAAGACTTGTAATTGTGGCGTCCCCGTTTAAAAGCGGTCCGTCAATGTTTGTAACAAGCTCTTTAATTGAAAGAGGGATTTCGGGTATTTCAACCGAGGGAACCTTAAAATAGCCGTTCAACACGGGAGATGACATTGAGCCCGTTATGGCAAGCTGACCGTTTGCAACGAGTTTAGACTTATTAAACCCCGGAATTATTATTGTGCCGTTTGAAGGGATAGTATACAGAAGCTCAAGAGAAGATTTTACAGGATTAATGCTGCCCGTCAGTGTTGAATTGAGCGCCCCTTTTGTGTTAAAATTCAGAGAAATTTTATCGCTCATATAATCTGAAACAGTGCCTGCGACGGTCAGTTGATTTTTCCCCAAATAAACAGCCGAATTTTGGATTTTGATATTTTTTTCATTTAAAGAACCCGAAATGACGGGAACAAAAACAGTGAGAGCGGGGTTAACCGCCTTAATGGAATTAACCGAAAATGAACCTGAAAAACCCGAAGAATTAGCGTCTAAATTAACATTCGCAGGGTTCAAAGACAAAACTGTATCAGACGGAATATTTTTAAGATTCAAATTGTTAACCGAAATATTTCCCGCAAGCTTTGGCGCATTCAACTTTCCTTTTATATTAATAAGAATAGACACAGTGCCTTTATAAATTGCGTTTTCCTTTAAAAGAGCGGCTTGACCCAAAGAAACCAAAAGCCCCTTTAAGGATAATCCCGAAGTTTTGACTTTTATATCAAGAT
>CAYUWO010000050.1:7665-8753 GCA_964448535.1 uncultured Gammaproteobacteria bacterium
AATGTTAACTCTTGATTGTTTCTATGCACTTCTATATGTGTTACATTTTAGGTCATGTTAACAATTGTAGGTTTTTTTATTATCCATTAGTATTATCAAGAGGAACGGACAATGTTGAAAAACCCGCACGGTTAATAATAACGCTGTTATTATTAAGCAAAATATCCGCAGCTAAATTATCAATTTTAACATCATAAAGCCCCCAGCTCAAAACGCCGCCCGTAAGCTTTATTTTGCCGTTTGAATTGATTTTTTTAAAATTGGAATCTATATTGAAATCAATGTCCAAGGCGCCTTTTGCCTTAAGGGTTTTTAAATCATCAATTCCAAAAATTTGCGCCAGAGTGTCGGCAATTTCAAAAACGGATTTCAAATTTGCATTAGATTTACAAGACAGGTTTAATTTAGGATTTTCACCCGATAGAATTTCGCCCGATATTTTGGTATTTTCATTTATAGAAGTATTTATGTTTGAATCAATTTTAACTTTATTATCTTTGAAAACAAGCTTAAGGCTGCTGTCGGGGAGGTATTTTCCGGCGGATAAAAGAGAAAGACCTGATAAATCAATGTTTCCGTCAAATTTTGGAGATTCGAACGTGCCCGAAGTTTTTATATCGGCAAAAAGGCTTCCCTTAAGCCCGCTTTTTTTAAGAATGCGTAAGGATTCCAAAATATTAAACTCTTGCCGTTTATCTTTTTTATCATCTTTTGTATCGGGCGCAGCAGCCAATAAATCGTTAATATCTCCCTCAGGCATAATACGATTTAAAAGTTTTACGTTATAGTCAAACGCCTGAGAGCCGTCTAAAAAAACCTTTCCGGATAAAGCCGCCCTGAACTGTTTATTATAGGTAAAATCAGCAAGAGAAGTGTCCGCACCTTTTATTGAATATTCTTCATGGGTTTTATCGTCTGTAAAATCAATTTGATACTTATTAAATTTAAAATCGGGAAGGTTATTAGAAAGTTTTAAGCCAAAAGGAAGGGAAAACGGAGCTTTGACTTCATCTTTTTCTTTTTTATTGTCCGGGGTTAAAAAGTCTTGCACTAAAAGAGAACCGTCATTTTTTAAATGCAAAAAGAGC
>CAYUWO010000050.1:8763-11492 GCA_964448535.1 uncultured Gammaproteobacteria bacterium
AACAAGGTCTAACTCAATTTTTTTAAATAATAAAGGAATAAGCGAAGCTTTTATTTGTAAATTTTTAGCATCTGCAAGGGTTTTATTATCGGGAGTAAAAATTTTTACACTTCCCAGTTTAACTCCGGCGGTTAATTTAGGGGTTGAGGTCAGGCGAATATTTTTTATTTGAGATTTAAAACCGGTCTGTTTTTGTATTTCCTCAGAAACTTTATCCCCGAGATTTATTATGAAAATATTTATAATAAAAGGCAAAACCAAAAATAAAATATATAAAACGCCTATAAAACCCCCAATAAAAGCTAAGAATTTTAAAATAAGCCTTTTATTCATAAACAAACTCCTAAACCTTTTGGAATCAAATTAAAAAGATTATATCATAATTTACTTCATGTAATTTATTACCAAAAAGGATACGTTTTTTATCCTCCCGTGTAAGATAATTATTTGACGGTAAAAAGAAAAAAGCGGAACGCAACATGCCCGCTGTTAATTTACAAAACTTAAAAAAACAAGGGGGCATGATTGGAGGGAGCCCCCTTGGTAAGCCTTTTATGAAAGTTCTTCCCTCATAAAAGCCTTATTTGGAGTTAAATTTTTATATTCATCTGCGCTTACGGTATTCGGCGCACTGTATTTAGGGTCTATTGCTCTTTTAATCAGAGCATGCCTGTTATCTGTCATAGAGCCGTTATAAGAAACAACATCAGAATTTAAGGCTGAAATTGACATTCTGACTGATGTTTCACTCGGGGCGCCGTCTGCGCAAACAGTTTTTTCAACTTTATAGCTTGCCCAGTTGTCCGGCAGCTCGTCTGTCTTGCACCAGCCCATTTCGGGTTTACCGTCAAGGCGTTTATCAATTTCTCTGTCAATTATCATATTAACATACTTTTTCTGTGATTTAAAGCTGCATGTATCGTAAACTTCAACCCCGATGATTTCTTCGGCATCTCTTTTTTCATATTTTTGAAGAAGTTTGGCGGCAATTTGCAAGTGTTCAATTTCCATTGCGAGAAATTCTTCCCATACAAGCTTGATTTTGGGGTCGGTTTCATCTTTGAAGCAGTTATGATAACAACAAACCTCGCTAAATTCTCTTAATAAAAGTTTTTCTAAAGGAGTTTCCGTCGGGTCTATTAATGTTTCATACATTGTTACATGCTCTTCTTCAACGTCGCAAATTTCGGCATACAGCTTTCTTAAATCTTCTCCGCCGTACATAAACCCATGTTCGGCATAAAAGTTATGGGTTTGCTGTTCGCCCGAAAGAAGAGTCAGAATGTTTGCCTTTGTTTGGGGCGATGAAGTATTTTTATCGTACCCTTTTCTTATCCTTATTTTATTATCATTATGGTGGTACTGGGTCGGGCGGGCAAATGTAACATCGGTTTGACAGTGTAAAATGTCGTTCGGGTCAGTGCCCTCAATAAGGTATGCAAATTGAGAATATCTGTAAAGGTGGTCAAAATCTTCAAGCAGCCCAAAATCGTAAGTTTCTTTAACGTAAGAGTCGGGCTCATTTTGCGCAAGCCAAGCGGTTAAGTCAACTGCAACCTGTTCGTATCCGAGCGTTGTATCAAGAACGGATTGATTAAAAGGAGTCATCCAATTTATTGTTATTTGCTGGGCGGTTTCAACATGTCTTGTGGCAGCTGTAAGCTTTTTGATGTCAGGCTCGATTGTCATTCTTAAAAGGTTGTGTTTAAAGTTCCAGCTTTCAATTTCAATCCCGTTCATCAAAATTTGCCTTGCTCTTGTGTAACAGTCAACCGTTTCTCTTTTGTATGGGCGACCTATAACGCTATTCCATGTGCGGAGCTGCTTATCCAATGGAATGCCTTTTTCTTTTAGAGGGTTAAATGTCATAAACTTATCCTTTCTTTTTTTAAAAAAAAGAATATTTAAAAAAGGCATTTTATACATTGCGCAAAGGATTAATATCCGAAAATTAATCCTAAAAAGCCAGTTATTAGGCGCGCATACTGCCCTATGGGAAGGTACGGTGCGCCGATATTAATTTTTTATTTCTTGTGGTATAAAATTTTTGATTTCCAAATGTTGGTTTTTTGTGCATAATATACAGGGAGGTAAAAAATGAAAAAAATTTTATCAACGGCTTTTTTATTTATAACACTTGTCATAGGAGGCTCCATGAGCGAAGCAAAACAAAACATCGACCCCAATGCGGATAAATATACAACAGTACATGCCCTGCATATTTTAACCAAAACAAAAAATCAGGCTAACGCCGTTATTATGAGAGTTAATAACGGTGAAAGCTTTAAGGAGCTTGCGAAACAGTTTTCAAACTGCCCATCGGGCAAAGCGGGCGGAGATTTGGGATATTTCGGAAGGGGTGAAATGGTTCCTGAGTTTGAAAAAGCAGCATTTGAAACTCCGGTTAACGAGCTTTCAGACCCCGTTCAAACAGAATTTGGCTGGCATGTTATAAAAGTTATCGACAAAAAGTAGAATTTTGCGATAATTTCGATATGTACGAAATAAACCTTAACTATAAAGAATTTATTTCAAAAAGAGAAGTTATCCTCGCCGATATTAAAGACGGGGAGCTTGTTTTAAAGATTTTATGGAAAAACCCCGATGAACACATAATAGAGTCGGTTTCAAAAACGCCGCTTTTTCAGCTTCTTTTTAAAAACGAAATAATGTTTTTACTGATTAAATTTCCTAAGCTAAATTGGGTGGATATTCCTTGTATTTTCACT
>CAYUWO010000051.1:0-11056 GCA_964448535.1 uncultured Gammaproteobacteria bacterium
CCAGCTACTGATCATCGCCTTGGTAGTCCTTTACACCACCAACAAGCTAATCAGGCACAGGCTCATCTTAGGGCGCCGAAACTTTCAAGATTGGTATTTCAACCAATCTCATACGGGGTATTAGCAGAAGTTTCCCTCTGTTGTCCCCCGCCCTAAGGCAGATTTCCTATGTTGTACTCACCCGTCCGCCACTTTCCTTTGGAGCAAGCTCCAAATTCTCGTTCGACTTGCATGTATGAGGCACACCGCCAGCGTTCGTCCTGAGCCAGGATCAAACTCTCCGTTGTCAGAAATTTATGTCTGACAGACCGATTGGTCTGATTGACTCAAAATTTTAGCTTTCGCTATGTCCGATAATTTTTTCTTAAAAAAATCAACAGGTATTTGTCGTTTGTAAACCTAAATGCTATTCAATTTTCAATGTTCAAGACTTTTTAAATCATTTTCAAATAAAAGGACATCAAAAACAGCTTAATTAAGCTTAGCTATCCTTTGTGGGGTTAAGTACCGCTCTCCTCGGCACCGCATTTAGTATGTTATCATCTCAAGAATTAAAGTCAAGTGATTATTTTTTCTATTCTTAACTAAAATTTACAATTAAAATGTGCTAAACTTTGGTGTTTTGAGAATGTGCAGTTTCTAACAACTATTAATGTTAAAACAAAAATTTTTTTTTGCAAGTGTTTTTTTAAATTTTTTTTTAATTTGTTTTAAAGTGGTTTTTTATTCAAGTTCAACGCCGTTTTCAGTCGTAGTCAAATTTTCAAAAATCTGATATTTTTTATAATCCGATAAATTAACATGCGTTTTTTTTATAAAAAATGAAGGTCCGGACCCCGACATTTGAAACCCCAAATTTGAAAGCTCGGCTAGTTCCGGATAATGCTTTTTTAGAGCATATTCAAGATAATTATTTCCGCATGGTTCTTCTTTAAGCTCGTCAAAACATTTATAAGCCTCTTTGGCGGATATTTTAAGCTCTGCCGGTTTTACGATTGTCAAGTCAAATTTTTCATAAGGCAAAAGTTTCATATCATCTCCCTTGCCTCTGCACATGCGTTTTCCGCCAAGATAGCAAAAATTAATATCGGACCCCAGAGTTTTATTTATTTCGAATATTTCATCATAACTAAGGGCGTCTTTATATAAGTAATTTAGTGCTAAAATCGTTCCCGCAGCGTCGGTCGAGCCGCCTGCGAGCCCTGCTTGAAGCGGGATATTTTTTTCCAAGTAAAATCTTATTCCGCTAAGGCTTATTTTAGAATATAAAAAAAAAGCCTGTGCGGCTTTTATAATTAAATTTGAATCGTCATACAAAAGGCTTTTATCATTCCCAAAGAGCTCGATTTTTCCGGTGTTTGCAGTTTCAACAGTTAAATAATCGTATAAATTAACCGTCTGCATAACGCTTTCTATCGGATGATACCCCGTTTTTTCATCTTTTTTATAAACTTTCAAATCAAGATTTATCTTACAAGGACATTTAACCCTAAACTTCATCATTTTCCTTTCTTAGATGGCATGACAAATTATAAAAATCGTTTATTGATAAATTTTCTCCTCTTAAATTAGGTTGAAGCCTAGATTTAAGGAGAGCTTCTTCGACATTGACAAACCCTTGGTTTTTAAGACAGTTTTTTATATTTTTTCTTCTTGTTGAAAAGCATGCTCTTAGCGTTTGTTTTAAATAAGGGGTAATTTCAACTGCGGGAGTATCTTTAATAACAAATTTTACAAGTGCGGAATCTACCCTTGGAGAAGGGTAAAAACATTTTTTAGAAACATACCTTATAATTGATGTATCAGCCCAAAAGTTTGATAAAATCGACAAAAGCCCGTATTCTTTATTTTTTGAAAATTTATTTGCAACTATCCTTTTTGCAACTTCAAGTTGAACCATTAAGATAATTTCAACTGTCATGCCCCTTACTTTATGGTTTATATCATCAATTTCCCCGAGAAGTTTTAAAAGAATCAGAGCAGTTATGTAATAAGGAATATTTGCTATAATTTTGATTTTTTCGTTTTTCGGAAAAAGCTCTTCAATGTTTGTTTTTAAAATATCATTCTGTATAAGAGTGAAATTTTTATATAAAAAGAGGTTTTTAGATAAGACATTAATAGCATCAGGGTCAAGCTCAATCGCAACAACATGTTTTGCCGCTTCGACGAGTTTTTCAGTAACAAACCCTGCCCCGGGTCCAATTTCAAGCACGGAGTCCTCTTTTGAAACGTTATTTACTATCTCGTCAATAACATCATGCGATATAAGAAAATTTTGCCCGAGCCTCTTTTTTGTTTTGAATTTTTTTGCCCGTTGTATATATTCATTCATAAAAATTATTATACACCAAATAACAATTTAAAGTCCGACTTTGTTTTTTATAAATTATGCAAATTGCAGACTTTTTAAACGGCACCAATTTTAAAGGCGCAACAATAAACATAAACGCCCTGTCGGACACGCACGGGCACCTTGAATCAGTTGACAGCGCATATCAAACCATGACAAAAAACGATACCTTTATAAAAGAAAATAAGGGGTGCAAAAACTATCTTATTATCGGGGGCGACTGGTTTATATCGGGAGGGAAAAAAGGGTACAGGACAAACCCTGATAAACCTTTGGCAAAATTTCAAACCGAAATGTTTAATAAATTTATAAATCAAATTAAAAAAAATTTCCCCGATTTAACAACTTTGTTTGTTCCGGGGAACCACGAATTTGACGGCGGGGCAAAAATTTTTAAAGACGCCGTCGATGAACTTGACGCAGACGTTTTAATTTCAAATTTAGATTTTAATAACAAGGGAATTCTTAAAAAAGAGATTCAGGAAGGCAAAGTTATTGACTCAAAAATTGATTCGATAAAAGATGACAAAGACCCTAATTTGCGCCATTATGTGCTTAACCTCGGCGTTTCGCCCGTCAACCTTGAATATTACAACGAAACGGACGGGGAAATAAACCTTGTTGAAAACAGCAAAGTATGTCAAAAAGATTTTGACCCTAAAAATTATCAAAAAACAAAAGAAGTCATTTTAAACAAAGTTAAGGATTTCAAACAAAAATATCCGGACGGCACGGTTATTCTTGAATGCCACACGGGCTTGGGGTTTGCGGACGATTGCGCAAAAGAAGGTGTTTTTGACCTTATTTTTGACGGGCATGAACACAAAGACGAAATAAGAACGGTTAATGATACTCCTATTGTTGCGCTTTCGAAAGATTTCAAAAAAATTGTGAACGCAAAAATAATTAAGGATGATTCGGGCAAAACAAAAAGCTTGCAAATAAAAAGTTATAACCCCTTGAAAGAAGATTTTAAAACGGGTGAAATCGGGAAATTTTATCAAAAACTTTTTCAAAAAGATTTTAAAAACATTTATACGATAAAATCAAACAGCGGATTAAAAGAATTGAACACAGACAGCGTCAGGCATAAAAACAGCGGGCTTGCAAACTTTATAACAGACGCCGTTTTATCGGAAATTAAAAAAAGAGATGATACAATTCAAATTTTTGCTCTGAATGCTTCTTCAATCAGGGGCGGGTTTAAAATTTCAAATAAACCCTCAATTTCGCCGTTTGATGTTTCAAAAAGTTTGGACGGAATTGTTCCTGAGGTTGCAGACCTTTATGTAACGGATGTTTCAGGGGAAGAATTATCATATATGGTTCTGGATAACTTCCTTTTCAATTCTAAAGACATTGAAAGGAACCCGCTGATTCAATATTCGGGGCTTATAATTGATAAAACCTCTATGATGAGAGATTATCAAAACGGAAATTCCCTTAAAGATTTGTGCAAATATATAACATTGAAAGAAACCGGCAAGCCTGTCACCCCCGATGAAACATACAGAATTGCAAACCCTGAAAAATACTTTATAAAAGCTCATAACGATGAGCTTAAAAATATGATAAACAAATCAAAACCCCTCGGGCTAAATGTTCATGATTTATTAAAGGAATATTTTGAAAACAACAAAGAAATAGAATTTGAGCCGGATACAAGACTTTATTAAAGGCTGTTTAAAAAGCTTTTAATTTAAAAACCTATTATCTTCCAAAAAATAAACCCGAAGCGGATTAATTATTTACAATGGCATCTTTTGGGACAACCGTGATTCCGCCGGCGGAAACATAAAACCCGCGTTTAATATCTTCCTGTTTATTTATGCCGATTTCGGTATATGGAGGAATTTCAACATTTTTGTCTATAATTGCCCTGTATATTTTTGAATATCTGCCGATTGTAACATTTTCAAGAAGAATTGAATTTGAAATATGGCAGTAACTGTTAATGCGAACCTTAGGCGACAAAACACAGTTTGAAAGCGAACCGCCCGAAATTATACACCCTTCGGACACAAGAGAATTCTTAGCGACGCCGACTCTTTTATCTTCATCCCAAATAAACTTAGCGGGGGGGAAGTTATAGTTAAAGGTGCGAAGCGGCCAATCGTCAGAATAAAGGTTTAATTCAGGGTCGTATTCAAGAAGATCCATATTAGCTTGAAAATAGCTGTCGATATTGCCTACATCTCTCCAATATCCACGCTCTGAGGTGCTCATGCCGGGAAATGAATTTGTTGAAAAATCGTATATAAAAATTTTTTTATCCTTAAGGAGCATATTAGGAATTATGTTTTTCCCGAAATCATGGCTGGAATTGAGGTCTTTTGCGTCCTCTTCAAGCTCTGACACCAAAGCTTCAGTCTTAAAGATGTAATTTCCCATTGAAACAAGACATTTTGAAGGGTCATTCGGCATGGGCTTGGGCGGAGTAATCGGCTTTTCGATAAAAGCGGTTAAGCGCCACTGCTCATCAACCTCTATTACGCCGTATTCGCTTGCAAGCTCAATAGGGACGGGAATAGCGGAAATTGTAATATCTGCGTCTTTTTCATGGTGATAATTTAACATCTGGCGAACATCCATTTTATAAACATGGTCACCCCCGAAAACACAAACCGTCTGATATTTTTCATCCGTTATTTGGTTTAAATTCTGATAAACGGCGTCTGCCGTTCCTTTATACCAGTTGCCGTCCGTTCTCATCTGCGCAGGAACAAGGTCGACATACTGATCAATTGATGAGGATAAATCCCACCCTCGTGATATATGTTTATTTAAGGAGTCTGATTTGTACTGGGTTAAAACTTTAATCCTGTATAAACCGCTATTTACAAAATTGTTCAATACGAAATCTATAATTCTGTATCTTCCGCCAAAAGGCACAGCAGGCTTTGCTCTATCCCTTGTAAGGGGGAAAAGCCTTTTGCCTTGCCCGCCCGCCAGAATCATTGTTAATACTTTTTCAAAATACATAAAAGTTACAACTCCTGATATTTATATTAAATCAAAATTCAAAGAAACGTGCAAGCGTTTTTACTCAATTTTTATATCGGATTTTTTCAAATTATAAAATTACGGCAATTTCAAGAAGCGCAAAAAATTGAAAATTTGCCTGTCGGACGCCTTTCATAAAGCATAATTTCCATTAAATTGCCCGATTGTGGAATTTTTTGTAAACTTTTTTAAATCTTTTACGGATTGTTTTAATAAGCAAAATTAAAGCCCTATTAGCATGGAAATTGTCATAATGCCTGCCCATTGGTTTACAATGGAGCAGGCATTTTAAAAGCCCACTTTTAAAAAAATGACGGCTCTTTATCCTTAAAAAAGAACCCCCTTGCAAAAACAGGGGGGAGATGAAAAGCAATCAGAAGAGTTGAGGATTTACATATTAAAGTATAGAAACTTTAAAGTGCCTTTTAATCGTACGAAACTTTAATTTTATTTTTAAAAATTTATCCTTTGTGGTAAAATCTTTTAAGGCAATAAAACAGGAAAACGATTATGAGAGCTAACGGCAGACAAAACGACCAAATGAGAAAAATTAAATTTACAAGAAACTACACTAAATATGCCAAAGGTTCTGTGCTTGTCGAATTTGGAGATACAAAGGTTCTTGTCTGCGCAACATGTGAAGATACAAAGCCGAAGTGGATGCCAAAAGATGAAACATCAGGCTGGATTACCGCCGAATATTCCCTTTTGCCCACATCCACAAGCAATAGGTGCCAAAGAGAAAGAACGAAAATCTCGGGAAGAACCCAAGAAATTCAAAGGTTAATCGGAAGAAGTTTAAGAGCCTGTGTCGACCTTGAAAAACTGGGCGAGAGAACCGTAACAATTGACGCAGACGTCATTCAAGCGGACGGCGGCACGAGAGTTGCTTCAATTTGCGGCGGTTTTGTCGCTCTTAAAGATTTGTTTGAAAAAATGATTGAAGAAAAAGAATTGAAAGAAAATCCGATTATTGAGCCTGTTGCGGCGATTTCTGCCGGCATAGTCAACGGCGAAATAATAGTCGATCTTTGTTATGACGAAGATTCCGGTGCAGATGTCGACTCAAATATTGTTCTTACTGCTTCGGGAAAAATTATTGAAATACAAGGAACAGCGGAAGGCAAACCCTTTAGTAAAGAACAATTTGATGAAATTTATGCCCTTGCTAAAAAATCAATACATAAAATAATCGCCATGTATTAAGCTTAATTAAGCATAAGCTGCGGCGCTTCCGGGCGTCAGGGGATTGTGAAACTTGTTATAAAGTCGCCATCTTTGGTTTCTTTTGTTGTAATTTTCCCCCCATGCGCTTCAATTATCGCCCTGCACACCACAAGCCCAAGCCCCGTGCCGGCTTTAAGCCTTGTGTTGTTTTCATCGGGTTGCGAAAGGGCAGATTTGCTTTTAATTTCAAATTCGAGCGTGCCCGAATCGGTTTTCAGGTTTAAATCAATCATAGAGTTTTGTTTTGAATATTCAAAAGCATTTGAAAGGAGATTTATGAATACTCTTTGCATTTCAATCTCATCGTAACATCTTATAAAATCATCCGTCATATAATTAAGAGCAACTTTTTGTTCTTTTATTTCGGATAAAATCCCGATATAACACAAAGACTCTTCGATTGTTTTCCTGATGTCCCCGAGAGTTTTATTTAAGACAAATATTCCCCTGTTAATTCTGTAATCCCCAAGAACGTTATCGGTTAAACACTGAAGATATTTATTTGAGGCTATTATATTTAAAATTATATGTCTTGCTTCATTTGAAAGTTCTCCGCATGCCCCCGAGTATAAAAGATTTAAGGCTCTTATTTGGGCTTTTATCGGGGTTTTCATATCATGAGCCAGCATAGAAATAAATTCCATGTTGTCAAACGCAAAACGTTTAATATCGGGCATTTTTTAAGTTTCCAATTTTTACATTTTTTGAATACTATATCAATTTAATTAATAAATCCATTACCCGATAGTATAGTTCAACTCTGCGCCGGATGGAGAATAAGACCGTATAGTATACTGTCGGCGATAGCGTTATAGGAAGCCACAATAATGTTTTCGGAAACCCCGACCGTATCCCACTTATTAATTCCGTCCGTGCTTTCAATTGAAACTCTAACCTTTGCGGCAGTGCCGTCTTTAGAGTCTAAAATTCTAACTTTGAAATCAGAGAGCTTAAACTTTTTAACAGAAGGGTACTTCTCCAAAAGTGCTTTTCTTAAGGCAATATCAAGCGCATTAACGGGCCCGTCCCCCTCGGAAACCGTATGTATAACATCGCTCCCTATTTTAATTTTAACGGAAGCTTCAGTTATGGTTAAATTTTTAACCCCTCTATCAATGTCAAAAAGAGTGGTATCCCCTATTACCCTAAATCCTAAAAGTTCAAACAGCTCGGGTTTCTTGCCTAAAGTATTCATTACAAGGATTTCAAACCCCGCATCCGCCCCCTCATAAGCAAAACCTTGCCATTCAAGCTGTTTAATTCTTTCCGTTACTTTTTTTATATCGTTATCGTCCTCAAGTTTTACAAATCTGAAATTTTTAGCTTTTTCTTTAACAGAAGCGCACCCTGCTTGGTCAGACACCAGAAACCTTCTTGAATTTCCGATTAATTCCGGATTAATATGTTCGTAAGTTTGAGAATTTTTTCTGACTCCGGAAGCATGGACCCCCGCTTTGTGCGCAAATGCGCTTGAGCCGACATAAGGCAGGTTTGAATCGAGCGATTTGTTGGCAATTTCCGCTATCTGCTTTGCGGTTTCAACAAGTTTGGATATATTATCGCCGATTGTAAGATAATCACTTTTGATTTGAAGGTTTGGAATTAAAGAACACAAGTTTGCGTTCCCGCACCTTTCGCCGTATCCGTTTATCGTTCCTTGAACCTGTATTGCCCCCGCATCAACCGCCGCCATAGAATTTGCAATAGCAAGATCTGAATCGTTATGGGCATGGATTCCTATAAGAGGGTTTTGAAGCGCAGCTAAAACTTCTTTTATAACCTTGAAGATAAAATTGTTTGTGGAACCGCCGTTTGTATCACATAAAATTAAGCGTGCAGCTCCGGCATTTTGAGCTGTTTTTAAAACTTCAAGCGCATAGCCGTTATTGTTTTTATACCCGTCAAAAAAATGTTCCGCATCAAAAAAAACGGTTTTGCCGTTAGAAATTAAAAATTCAATGCTGTCTTTTATCATGGCTAAATTTTCTTCTAAAGTTGTATTTAGCGCTTCTTTAACTTGAAAATCCCAGCTTTTTCCAAAAAGTGTAACAATTTTTGCATTTGATTTGGCGAGATTTAACATGACATTGTCGTTTTTTGCGCCGGTATTCGCCTTTCTTGTAGAACCGAAAGCCGTAATTTTAGCCGTTTTTAAATTGAGAGTATTCAAAGAATCAAAAACAGCGTTATCAACAGGGTTGGCTCCCGGCCAGCCTGCCTCTATAAAATCAACCCCTAAATCATCAAGGTATTTAATTATTTTTAATTTATCCGAAACCGAAAAGTTGATTCCTTCCGATTGGGCGCCGTCTCTTAACGTGGTGTCGTATACTTCAATTTTTCTCATAAAATATTTATAGCATAAATTTTTAAAAAAAGGCAATTTTTTGAAACAAAATGTTTTTATATAAACATAAGGAAGTAGGTTTTACAGAATATGAGTTTATTTTCGTCTTTAAAAGACATGTTTAGTGCGCTTAATTTGGTCGAAGGAAGCATTAAAACAGGTTTTAGGTTTTCCCAGAAAGAAATTAAAGAAATCGTTGCGGTAAGCAGAAAAGAGAATTTAAAATATTTTGAAGTATTATCAAAAATGCCCAATTTAAAATATTTTGATATAAGCTTTCTGTTAAGTCAGACAGAATTAAATGATGAAAGAATCGCCATTATTGAAGAGGCTCAAAAATTGTATAATGACGAAGAATTTAAAGCAAACGGGCAGACAAGGTCGGATTTTATATTCAGGGTTGCGGCAAATTTTGAATATTTAAATTTAGACAACATTGAAGTTTTTAAAGAGCTTGTTAAATGCAAAAACGAACTTTACGACTTCGGCTTTGCCCTTCAAAACCCTCTTGATTACCTTGTTCAAAAAGAAAAAAAAGCAGGGTACGCATTTCAAAATGTTTATACGGACTGTTAATTGCCGTTAAAATTTATCGGATACAAGAGGGCTTATATAAGCCCTCTTGTTTTATTTATATTTGACAAAACTTTTTTTTTATAGGATATTAAAACCGTACCAAAAAACCTTTGTGTACTGTGATAAGCAAGACAAAGAAGGGAAAAACAATGTCAATTAATTTAAAAAACAAACAGGAAATCATTTCCAAATTTGGAAAAGACAAAAAAGATTCGGGCTCAATTGAAGTTCAAATCGCTATGTTATCTCAAAAAATTACCGAACTGACCGAACACTTAAAAAGCAATGCAAAAGACTTTCAAGCTAAAAGAGGGCTTTTAATGATGGTCGGCAAAAGAAAAAGAATGCTCGTTTATTTGAGAAATGCAAACCTTGAAAAATACAGAAAACTTGTTAAAGATTTAAAAATAAGAGGTTAAATTTAAAAAGCGGGGTTTTTGCCCCGCTTCATTTTTAAAATGTAAATTTGCTTAATGTCTTAATCGTATATAGCCGCATAAATATGTTTTTGCCTTTATATCGCATATTATTGGCGGTTCGGTTTAATTTCAAAATAAGAAATGTTAACTTTTTTTCAACTTTGATTTAATATGTGATATAAAGTATGTTGCGATGTTGCGGAGTATTAGAAAATGCAGTTAAATGAAGCTCTTATTTTGTATATTCAAAATTTGGATAATGAAAGATTAGAGATATTATTAAGATGTGTCGAAGCGGAAGTTAATGACAGAAAACAAAAAGAAGCAAAACAAAATAACAATTTAAAACCTCAAAAAATCAATAATCAAAGATATTATAAAGAGGCAGACACAAAAAAGACCGGCAAAACGAACGTTATTTCAAAGGCAACGGAAAACCCACTGGAGAGCATTTTTCGCACAATGACTCTTACTTTAAAAGATTGGGGAGCGGACGGAAGAAGCGCTTGGATTTACGGAATTGTCTGCGGCTGGAGCGAAGAAGATTTAAAAAATCTTGCCTTGTCGCACAACTGGAATAAAAATGCGGTTGAAAGATTAAAAAGGTTAAATGCCGAGTTTAAAAAATTATTAAATATACAAAACCAAAAACAAGAAATTTAGATTTAAAATAAAAGTGCCTTGGCGGGTAATTTTAAAAAATGAAATTTTATAATTCCATGGGCACAACAGGAAAGGAAAATAAAAAAAGGGAGTTTATTAAAAAACCCCCATTTCCCCATTAAAAAAATCTTTTTCAATACTTTATAACAGTATTCTTGCACATAATGAGAAATATGCAAGAAATTTTACATGTTTTTTAACATTTTTTACAAAAAACAAAAAACCCGCCCTTTAAAAGGGCGGGGAAAAACCTGCAAATCACAGCTAAACAAGGTTTTATATTTCAATGCATTCGTTTAAATAATTAATAACGGACATCTTTTTGTCGTATAAATACTTAACGAAGTTCAGAAACTCGGGGAACCTTGAAGATAAGGTCATCGAAATTTCAAAACCCTCCGAACAAAAGGGTTCGTAATCGTATACAACATAATTGTTGTATTTGCTTCTCCATTCTTTCTTATCTAC
>CAYUWO010000052.1:0-10676 GCA_964448535.1 uncultured Gammaproteobacteria bacterium
CCATGCGAAGGGGAATTGCCCCTTAATTGATTACGGCTGTCTATATTAAATGAATTCAAAATCTAAGCTCCATATCGGAAATCCGCTTTGCACCACGAAGCTTTGCGCTTCTGGAAGGCGGGTTGTTTTTTACTTCGTCATCCGCCGGATATATCGGCTTTTTTGTAAGAATCTCAAGATATCTGCCTCCGCATGTGCAAACGGGCTGTAAACTCGGACATCTGCATTCTCTTGAATATTCTTTGAAATAGTACTTAGCAATTCTGTCCTCAAGAGAATGGAAACTTACAACACTAATTATACCACCACAAGATAATAATGTAAGCACATCTTTTAGAGTATTTTCAAAATTTAACAACTCGTTATTTACTTCAATTCTGATAGCTTGAAAAACACGGGTAGCAGGATGGATTCGGGAATTACTCTTCGGTGTGGCAGACACAATTATATTTGCTAATTGTAAAGTTGTGTTAATTGGGCGTGAATTTATAATTGCCCTTGCGATTCTTTTAGAATAATGTTCTTCGCCGTATTTTGAAAAAATTTTAACAAGGTTTTCTTCGCTATATCCGTTTACAACATCATAAGCGCAAAATTTTTGCTCTAAATTAAAGCGCATATCAAGAGGAGAGTCTGTTCTAAAGCTGAAACCCCTTTTGGGAGCGGTTAATTGATGATATGAAGCTCCTAAATCAAAAATGACTCCACCGGTTATTTTATCAATGCCAAGCTCGTTGAGAACATTTTTAATTTCCGTGTAGCTTCTGTTTACCACGGTAAAATTCTCAAAAGAGGATAATCTTTTTTTAGCCGCAAAAACAGCTTCTTTGTCGACATCAAAAGATATCAGCCGCCCCTTTTTTGACAGTTTGGACAAAATCAAAGCGCTGTGTCCGCCCGCCCCCAATGTTGCGTCAACATAAACGGCATCAGGGTTATTTTCAACATCCAAAAGGCTGACGGCTTCATTTAGCATGACTGTATAGTGAGTAAAGTTGTTGTCGGAATAAAAAGCTTCCATTAGTCGGCAAACCTGTATTTAAGAAGCGCATAAATTGCCATTATGCCGTCTTTGCAGGTGATTTTTTTGCCCGATTCGTATCCTCTTGCGTTATATGATATGGGAAGCTCTTTAATTTTTGCGCCGTTTTTTACAAGCTTAGCAGTAATTTCAGGTTCCAAGTCAAACTTTCTTGATTTAATTTCCATATTCTGTACAAATTCCCGCTTTATAGCCTTATAGCAAGTTTCCATATCGGTCAATTCGGTGCCGTAGAGAATGTTGGTCAAAAGGGTTAAAAAGCGGTTGGCAAGATAGCTCAAAAACATAAAATTATTTGCTGATTTATTTAAAAATCTGGAGCCGAAAGCGGCGTCAGCTTCTCCTTTTACAATTAATTCAACAAGTTTGGAATAATCCCTTGGGTCATATTCTAAATCCGCATCTTGTATAAGAACAATATCTCCCTTTGACTCTTTGATTCCGCGCGATACGGCAGACCCCTTGCCCCCGTTTTTTTCTTTATAAATAATTTGAAACTTATCCTCGTATTTTTTTAAAATCTCCCGTGTGGAATCAACGGAACAATCATCTACTACGACTATATTTTTCTTTAAGCCGTAAAAATCGGTGTTGTTAACCGTTTCGAGAATATTTTCTATAGTGTCCTGTTCGTTATAAACAGGAATAATTATATCAACGGTATCCATAGTTTACGCCCTTTCAGCATAAAAACTATAATAACATTTTAGGGTTAAGCTTGCAAGAATTTAATAGTATAGAGTGTTGGACGAAAAGTTGGAAGCTATGTCCGTACCCGCAGCAAAGAAAAAAATCCCCTTGTATTTGTATCTTAAAGATAGCATATCAGGCGTATTCGGGGTTCGGCACAAGAGAGAAAAATGAAATTTTTCGGATGAAAAATTATAAAACCCTGAGTCATAAGTTGAAGAAAAATCCGGAGAAACGCCATAATATATATGCGTTGTTTTAGATAAAACGTCCGTTGTTTTAGATAAATCCGCACTGCATGAATGTTCTGTTTCAAGGCGGGCAAGAGCCTCATCCGATAACGTTTGAACCAAATAGACCTGCCTAAAAAAAAGAGTAATGTCGGCTATCCCTATAAAGAAAATAAAAAGGACGATAAAGACAACCGGAAATTCTATTATACTTTGAGATTTAACAGGTTTCAAGCTCATATATTAATTGCCTTCAAAAGCCTTTTAATAACGTTTTTGCGGGTGGGCTCCCTGTATAATAAATCGCTTTTATAAAAATCTTTATACTCGGCAATTATGTTTGCGCTTAAAGGCTCGCCCCGAGCAAGAGTTTCCGCCGTTTCAACCAAAAAGTCGTCTTGGGTTTCCTTGTATAGAGAATCTCTCATTCTAAGTTCGGTATCGGATTCGTAATGAACGAGAATATGGAAACAAACGTTGACGGAATCGTCATCAGAGTCTTTAGGAAAAATTTTCAACGCTTCAAGAACGGTAATATTATTTAAAATTACATCAATAAGAATTTTTGCTGCACACCTTCGTTTTTCGACAGTCAAATCAGTATTCGGCATGGTATCATCCGTGATTAATTTTTTGCTCGCCTAAAACTGTATCATCCCGCAAGGAATTTGCAACCTTAATAAGTTTGTTCATGTTTCCGCCGCAATATTGAACGGCAATTTTTTTAAGCGAGTTTATAATAATATCGGTGTTAGAGTATGCTGTTCTGTAAAAAAATTTTTTACCCTGTTTAATTCTAAGCAAAACTTCTTTTTCATACAGCCTGTCCATAACGGTTTTTACGGTGGTATATGCACGTTTTGTTGATTGCATGGACGATATATATTCAAAAACATCTTTAACGGAATTTTTATACACGCCCGCAGATTCAAGTTCCCAAAGGGCGTTTAATATAATACTTTCAAGCGAACCATGTCTAAAATTCATTAAGAAACCTCAAATATACAATACTACTATTATAACATTCATTTAAAAAAAATAAATCTAAAATAAAGTTTATTTAAGCATATTTTTGGTGCGAAGGCTCCTGTGAAAAGTAATTGCAAAACGGTGCGCCTCATCTCTTATTCTTTGAAAAAAATGCAGGGCACTCGAGTTAAAGGGGAATAAAACAGGTTTTGAAGAGTGAATCATAAAAACTTCCTCCTCCCTTTTTGCAAGTGAAACCATATCAATGTCAAGCCCCGCCTCTTTCATAGCCTCATAAGCGCTTGAGAGCTGTCCTTTTCCGCCGTCAATAATAATTAAATCAGGAGTATAATCACCGTTTTTAATTCTTTTAAAACGTCTTGATAAAATTTCGTTCATGCTTTTAAAATCGTTAACTTCCCCTTTTTTAATTGTTTTTAACTTATACTTTCGATAAAGGCTCTTTTTTGGGGCGCCGTTTTCAAACACCACTCCGGATGCCGTAGTGTTTGTGCCTTGAATATGAGAGATGTCGTAACATTCAACAATATGGGGGAATTTTTTTAAGGAAAGTTTCTCTTTAATATACGCCCCGACTTCGTTATAATCGTTTTGGATTTCTTGAATGTTTTTTATTTTTATCTGCTCAAGGTTATACACGGCGTTTTTCTTTGCAAGCTCTAATATCTGACGGTCATTGTCCCCTTTTGGCGAGGAAATTTTCACGGGAGAATTTTTCCTTAAGGAAAGCCAGCCTTCATAAATTGATTTATCATCGGGGAGGGTTTCAACAACAATGTTTTTTGGAATGTCTGTGTCCCTGACAATTGAATAATATTCCCTCATAACAGCCTTAATGATTTCCGCTGCGCCGCTTGCCGCTTCAAAAGTTACCCCTTTAAAATCAAAGTCTTTTTTATTTACAAGGCAGCCTTCTCTAATCTCGAGAACGGCCGCACAGAAAATGTTATTCTCGTTGATTACGCCTATGTAGTCTTTGTTTAAAGAGGTTTTTTCCGATACGATTTTTTGTCTTTCCAGTGTTTTTTGAATGTCGTTATAAGAGTTTCTGTATCGGGCGGCTTTTTCAAACTCAAGATTGGCTGATGCAAGCTGCATTTGCTCTTTTAAAACTTTTAAAAGCTCTCCTCTTCTTCCCGTTAGGAAAAGCTCGACGTCTTTTAATATTTTTTTGTAATCGTCAGGGCTAATGAGCTTTTGACAGGGCGCGCTGCATTGACCCATGTCATAATAAAGGCAAGGTCTTGAGGAAAATTTTGGGGTTTTACATTTTTTAAGCGGAAAAATTTTTTCTATAACTTCTAAAGTCGCTCTCATTGCTCTTGAATCGGTGTAAGGTCCGAAATATTTACCTTTGACGGGGTTTTTATTGGCTTTTCTTATAACGGTTAAGCGGGGATACTCGTCATTGGTTATTAAAAAATAAGGAAATTTTTTATCGTCTTTTAAAAGAACATTATATCGGGGTTTATATTTTTTTATAAGCTCCGATTCCAAAATTAAGGCTTCCACTTCATTATCGGTTACTATGCACTCAATTTTTGCAATTTTTGGAACCATGACGTTAACCTTAATTGAGTCGTTTGAAACAAAATAAGTTCTTACCCTGTTAAAGAGGTTTTTTGCCTTGCCGACATATATAACCTCTCCGTTTTTATCGTAAAATTGGTAAGAGCCGGGAAGTTTCGGCATAAGTTTTACCTGTCTTAGAACATTTTTGTCAATATTTTTTGTCATTGAACACAAGCTCCAATTTAGCACCGATTTTGAACGGAACATTTTTATCAAAAAATTCAATAACGTATTTAGACCCGAAAACGGGAGGGAGAATTTTATTCGGGGAAACATCATAAAAAATTTGAATAATATTAAAGTTTTTATCTAAAAAGACGATATGAAAACTGGCAAAACAAAAAAAGGAATGCATCCAGAAAGCGTCCTTGAAAAGCAAGGCGCTGTAAGGGAAACGGCGCTTAAACATAATCCCTTGAAGTTTAGTTAAAAAGCTGTCAGCTACCGTGCAATCTAAAATTTTTTCCCCGTTGCTTAAAAAAACTTTACAATTAGTGTCTTTCACCTGTAATAATTGCTCCCGATTTGTTAAGTCATAAATCTCATAACCGACATTATTATACCTCAAATTCTTTTATTGTCCCACCGTTTGCAGTAAACGCCGAAAGGCAAGGAGCACATTGAATATGTATCTGGAATACCGAATCGAAAATGACACCCTCCAAGACGCTTGGTTTCAAACACTTTTAGGCTTAATTGACGAGTTAAACTGCAAGTATCAAATGTTCTTTGAAGAAAGTTACAGCACAAAGAAAAAATGCTTTACCCAGACAAGAATAATCAAAATTACGGGGGCAAACCCCATGTTAGGGTGGTTAAAACTGAGAATGGAAAGGTATTCTCATTTTATAAACACCTTAAATAATTACGCCGAATTTTACACCTCAAAACTTGAAGATGAAAACTAGGCGCAATTACAAATTGTTAAGCCGCAAGCAAAAAGCTTTTGGCAATAGGTTTATGCAAGGGTAAATTCAACTGATTGAATTTCTCCCGTGGCATAGTTGGTTTGCACATTTTTTGCAGTAACCGAATAAGGCTTTTTATTGTATACAATTTCAAAATTTGTTTCTTTATCTCTTAAATAGGCGAGCCTGAATTCATGCATGCCGATTTGAAGATTTAAATTTAAATCCTTGCCGTAAACGGTAACGGGCAAAAAACCCATAGCTCTTAATTGGCGGGGGTTTTTCCCTTCTAATCTGTCGCTGGCTTCCAATTTGGTAATAACACCGTTCGTCATTTTAAAATCTCCTAATTTAACTCTTTGCTTTTTTTTAATTGTACCTGTAAAATATATAAATGCAATTTAGCGTAAAAATAATTAAAAATCTATATCCTGAAATTGAACTTAAAAAAATCGGCTTTGATGAGTCATATCTTAATTTTGCGCAGAAAAAATATAAATTTTTAACCCTAAAGGTTGAGGACATTCCGCCCCATTTATCTGCAATTATTAAGGAAACCGCACTATCAAAAGGCACGGACGCCGCATTAAACAAAAAAGTTTTGTTTAGGGAAGTTGATTTTTCAAGCCTTATTCTTTCAGGAAGCGTAAAACAGATTGAAGAAATTGCAAAAAGCCTGCTTTTGCAGCCCTTCGGATTAAAAAAAATCGGCGAAGATATGCTTTTATTGTGCGAATCCGTATATGCAAAAAAATCTTTGAAAATTATGGGCATATTAAACGTTACTTTGGATTCATTTTCGGACGGGGGCAAATATTTTAACCTTAATGACGCAATAGCTCATGGGGTTAGCATGATAAAAGAGGGGGCAGATATTATAGACATCGGGGGAGAATCTACACGCCCGAATGCTCATCCCGTTGAAGTGCAAGAGGAAATAAAAAGGGTTATACCCGTCATAAAGGAACTTAAAAACTATGGGGCTGTTATCTCCTGCGACACAAGAAATTCTAAAACAGCCGCCTTGGCGCTTGAAGCCGGAGCATCCATAATAAATGATGTGTCCGGTTTAAATTATGACAAAGATATGATTAGCGTTATAAAAAACGCCTCATGCGATGTTGTATTGAACCACTCAAAAGGCACTCCGGATGTTATGGATAACTTAGCTGTCTACGGCGATGTTTGCAAAGACGTATACAATAAGCTTCGCTCAACCTTAAATTATGCGCTTGAAGCCGGAGTTAAAAAAGAAAAAATAATAATTGACCCCGGGTTTGGTTTTGCAAAAAACGAAAAACAAAATCTTGAATTGTTAACGGGGTTTTACGAGTTTAATTCGCTTGGCACAAGAATAATGGCGGGCGTTTCAAGAAAAAGATTTTTAAAGGGTTTTAAATATGGCGAATTTATGCCGGATGAAGCAACAATGCTCTGTTCTTTTTACCTTTTTGAAAACGGTGCTGATATTGTAAGGGTGCATGACGTTAAGAAAACAAAACTTGCGCTTGATATATATAAAAAACTGTATTCCCCGCATAATTTTGGCACTAATCAGCCTTAAAAACCCGTAAAGCTTTTTAATTTTTGGCAAAAAGTTTATCCTGATATTCAATTCTTAAATTTGCAAACTCCATATCGTCATAATCAACATATTTAAACTGAAAAAGGTTTCTTCCGGTTTTTAGAGTAAGTATATTTGATGGTCTTATTAAAGATGGAGGGATTACAACCTGCTGATTATCGCCGTTTAGGTTTAATTCCGCAATTTTTTGACCGTTAAATATAACTTCAAATGGGGAAGAATATACGCTGACTATTGCGTTTTGACCTAATTCTTTTGCAAGTTTTGTATCAAGGCCGATAATCGAACCAAAAACTATAACCGCCTGTTTAGAAGAATCAGGCTTTTTTAGGTTAATTGTTTTTGAATAAAACGGTCCGAACGGTTTTACTTTAAATTGTGAGCAGTTAGCTGACGTTGTGGAATAAATATCATCCCCTAAATGATAAATTCCTTTGTCGATAAATATATCGGCTGTATTTGATTTTTCAATTCCTAATTTTAGGGGTTTTTCATTTATAAATTTGTCAACCGTTAAAGAAAAAGGTCTGTACCCTTCTTTTTCGATTTGCAAAATTGCCTTATCTTGTATATCCGCTTTTAATTCAAATCTTCCGTCAGAGTCGGTAACTGTTTCAAAATTATAGTTTGGAATGTAAATTTTAGCACCTTGAACCGGCTTTTCGGTTTTAGAATCAACAACAGAGTTTTTGTTATTTAAAATGTCATCCTGCCTGACATTACCGCTTATTGTTTCACAAAAAGCAGGCATACAAAAAAGAGCAAGAACAACACTCAAAAGAGTCCTTATATACAAAACATATTCTCCCATATCCACTCATAAAAGAGTTTACGGCACTTTATAAATTAGGGAATCGGGAAATATGCCAATGTCTTGATAGGAATATTTTAATTGTTAGAATTTGTACTGCTTGGAGAATCTTTTTGCCCTGTTAATTTTTCCGATACAAAATATTGGAATTTAGGAATTAAAAATGCAAGCCCAAAAACAGCAAAGCCGATTCCCGCAAGGTGAATCCCGAGATTTTTCCTGTTTAAGTTTTTTGTATATTTATCAATTATATCAGCATTGATTTTTCCGTTGGGCGAAGCGGATTTTGCATACTTTTCAAGCCCAATTACAAAATCATCAAAGCTGTTTCTGATTTTTTCAAGTTTATTCCTTGATACAAAGGATTTAGGATTTTCGGATTTGCCGTCTGTAACAATTGAAATTGATTTTCTTAAGAAATTCGGATCAGACGTAACAGAATCAGACATTACGTCTATAACTTGTTTTTCGGAGAGTATGGCACGCGCAATTCCGTCTTGACCTATAAGATCGGGTTGAAGCTTGGACATAAGAGCGGCTTTTTCCTTAAACACCCCTCCCGTTTGTTTGTTAAATTCGTCAAGAAATATTGTGCGGTCTTGAGCTAACTTAATGTATTTAACAAGCTCTTTTGCTTTATCGGGCGCAACGAAAGCGGAGCTGAAGAAACCCGAATCAACATCCCCTCCGTAAGTTTTAAGCGATTTTTTTAGCAATTCAGCCGTACATTCCGCCCCTTTGGGGTGTATATCCGGAGTTTTTGAAATTTTATGTATGAGGGATGAAGCGCAAGGCGCCGCAAAGACATAAAACAGGCTCGATATTGAATCACGCACAAGATACTCTATTTTTTCTTTTTTGCTTCTTGAGTTTGCAACTCTGCCTGCCAGTGTGCCGGCGTCAGTAGATAAAAGGCGCCATGTTGTATTATTTTCAAGATTATGCGAAGCAAATAAAAGCCCGTCTACAAGGCTTGAGCCCTTAAATGAAGGTCTGTTTACGGATAAATTTTCCCCTTTAGTTTTTGATTCGTTAATAAATGTGTCCATATCCAAAACAAAAGATAATTCGGATGAAGGCGAATCGGCAGGCTTAGAAACGGGTTTATCATTTTTAATAAATAAGCCTACTGCTTTGTCTGCCCATCCCGGAGTATACGAACCGTCTTTTGAATGGGGATTAGGCATGGGCTCTTGCCCCGATTTCACTCTGAAAGCGTTAGTCATGGCGAGCTTAATTTTTGGCACTGCCATGCCCATTGCAAGAGTAGAAAGCAGAGCCGATAAAACAATTTTAGAAAATTTAAACCCTGCCGTAAGTGCTTTTTTATCTTTAACATAGGCGAACGGATTTCTTAAGGAATCTTTTCCTACGTCAACCCCTAAATCTTTCAAACCCAAAACATTTTTCCCTATAAAATCTCCGGCGGTATTAAGAGCTTTTGCGCCGAAAAGCCAAACAACAGCCCCGAGAGATTCTTCGCAGATTCGCTCTCTGGCTTCTGTCTTGCCGCCTCGTTTATATCCCTGATAGGTTCTTCCGGCAGTTGTGGGAGCTTCAATTAAAAGCATGGGAAGGGTCTTTTCAGGGTTTTGAAGATATGATAAAAGAGGTGTGGTTATTGATGTCATAAAATCCGATTATAAATGTATACAATACAATTAAAACCAAAAGGAAAATTTTTTTGCCTGATTATGTTAATTCGTATCCTGACATCTTAGCAATTTGTAACCTCCAATTTTCTGCTATCTCGTCATCATCAAGCTTATACGAGATTGGCTCTCCCACCTTAACTTCAACAACGGGTCTTTTAAAGATGTTCCAATTATATTTTTCTAAGCCCGATATAGAAACGGGGAGAATATCCGCCTTTGCCATTTTGGCAAGAACCATAAAGCCTTTGTTAACCGATTCAATCTTTTTATTTTTTCTGATTCCTCCCTGAGGAAAAATACAAAGGTTCCAACCGGCCTTAAAAACCTCCTTGGTGGTCTTTATGGTGGAAACCTCGAGTTTTTCTCTGTTTACGGCGAACCCGCCGAGCCTTGAAACATTTTTTGCAACGTATAAGGACTTTTCAAAAAGCTCTTTTTTTGCCATGAATGCAAGTTTTCTGTCCGAAACCCAAGAAACTATAAAGGGGTCAAAATAAGAAACATGGTTTGAGGCAACAATGCATGGAGTTTCCTTAAGGGCTTTTCTGTTGCCTGACAGTCTGAATCTGTAAAACGGAGTTGCAAGAAGCGGTATGAAAAGCACCCTTAGGGCATATATCTGATAAAGTCTGGTTAAGATATTAAAATCTTTTGCGGTTTTTTTTGTATAATTCCTGTGACAGAGTTGTTCCTTAGCCATTATTTTCCTTCTTCATTACTTAATTTATAGATTGTATCAATCCAGATGTTAACCATTTCACGAGTGTCCTCTCTGTATGGAATCGGTTTTCCGATTTTAATTTTAATATGCCCCCTGAAAGGCTTTCTTTCATCTTTAGCCGCGCCCGTTATTGCAACCGGCAGGATGTCTGACTTTGTTGTTTTAGCAATTACGGCGAAGCCTCTTGAAATGTTGTCCATATTATTATCCGCTTCTCTCGTCCCCTGGGGAAAAAGCCCGAGGAGCCAGCCGGTTTCTTTAATTCCGATTGCCGTTTTTATGGTAGAAACTTCAAGCTTTTCTCTGTTGACTGCGAATGCGCCGAGTAAATCCAAGAAAAATCTGCCGGTTTTAGATTCAAAAAGTTCTTTTTTTGCCATATAAGCAATGGGCCTTTGAAGGGCATAAACCATTAAAAACGGGTCAACTGCGCTCATGTGGTTGGAGGCGACAATATAAAAACCTTTTTTGG